>JBAQJU010000078.1:0-23435 GCA_049300475.1 Terriglobales bacterium
CCGCGGGCGGGGTTACCGGTTGGTCGCGCAAAGATTGGGAAAGGCCACACCGGGAAGAGGCGTGGCCTTCACGAACATGCGACTGTCTGGCTACGGCCCAAGGTGCTTGGTCAGATAACCCCAGTCCACAAGGTGCGCTTTGAAAGCATCATAGTCGTTATAGTACAGTTCATAGCCAAGGCTCGTGTTGGAGGCTTTCGTTTTGGTGAGCCAGATGAACTGAGCCTTTTGGTAACAGTTACAATCCGCGTCTCCGCCGCTGTCAGCCAACATGACGATCGGGCCGCTCAGGTGTTTCGTAGTACCATTGGTCGTGACGCCAATCATAGTGCCGTCGGGCAAGGGGCAATAAGACTGCACATTAATACCCGATGCCAGGCTCGTGCCATACGAGAAGTTGAAATAGTTGCATTGCTGACTATCCGACTGGGCACTGTAGAGTCCAAGGGTGACTAATCCCTCGCCGAACGCAGCGCTGCATCCGAGCAGCAAAAACGTGATTACCAGCAAACTTATCGAACGCTTCATCTAATTTCTCCTTTTCCCCGAAGGGGGATGTTCTGGTCGATTATGTTGCCATGCCTCGTTTCGGCACCCCTCTGACCTATTGCCCCATCACATTGTGATCGTGGGACATATTCAGGAACGTTTTCGGCGCCGTTTTCTTGGACGACCTGCTGTCGGCTACGGGAGCTGTCGGAAGCGTGCTGGTCAGATATCCCCAGTTGTCGAGATATGCGTAAAAAGAATCGTAGGTGTTGTAGAGGACCTCCCAGCCGAAGTGCGGCGCGTGGATGTTATAGGGCACTGTTCCCGTGATGGTGAGCAACTGATCCCCGGTGAAACAACCATGCGGGTCCTCGCCGTAGCAATAAGCATCAATCTCGGCATCGGCAAAAGCGTAGAGTGAACCCACCACCGGCAGGTCGCTGGGCGGGAGCTTGGTTGGGACGCCGATCATCACTCCATCCAAGTACGGGCCACATTGCGAGAGGTTGTCATAGCCCGCGGCAATGAAGCCGTCAGGGTCAACGCCTGTCTTGAATTCCTCGTAGTTGCAATACAAAGTGCTCATGTCGCTGGACAAGAACCCTAGTTTCGTCGGAGCCACCGCAAATGCGGACGTGCATCCCAGCAGAACGAAAGTGATTACCACCAAACCTGTGAAACGCTTCATCGCTGATTCTCCTTTCCCCGGATCGGGGGTTGCCTGGTGAGTTGACTGTTTCAGTTAACAGCTGAGGTGGAGTGATTTGTTGCAGGGCCCACTTACACAACTTGATCTATCGTTGTCATAGTAGGAACACGAGAGGAGGTGGACTTCTCTCCTGACCGTGCACCAACGGTTTGAGCGAAAGCCTTACGTGATTACGCCAAAAGTTTGTATGCGGCCTCAAAAGCCGCGCCCACAGCCGTGAATCATGCATCGTCGCGATTGGAGTTGTCAAGAGAGAATAGGATTTTGTTTTAGAAACAATTCTCGCCTTGGCAATGATTCAGGATTAGAGACCGGACTACGCCACCCCACGCATTTCCGGGATGGGATTAGTTCGCTCGCGGCAATCAAGAAACAACCTCGACGCTTTTCCTAATCGCGGCGCATACGCTTAGGTAGGGTGCATGACATTGGTAACTGGATTGTCCCCGGTTTCAGTGGTGGAATTTATTAAGACGCGGTAGGGGCGAATGATGATTCGCCGACGCTTCCATTCAATACCACGTTGCCAAAGGCGGAGGAACCAAGAACCCTCGAAAGCGAGACGTCGCATGAAATTAAGTCTGGTGTGGCTACTCATCGTGCTGGTGCTGGCCTGGAATGGTCATTTGATGACCGGGGCTTTCTTTGCGTTCCCGTGGTTCTTTCACCGGCAGTGGGAAAAGACGCTCTGGACGCGGCAACAAAAGAGCGTTCAATCTCCGGAGCGATCAACATAGAAAAGTGTTGCGAGCTGTCTTTCGCGGCCGGGGCTTTCAGGCATTCATGGATTGTTCAGACAACCAGCTTAGCAAAACTGATTGTAGAGCCAAGCAAAAACAGCGCCACCGATGAGCCCATCCAAGGCTCCGTAGAGAGTCCCGACCACGACCTCAGCGAGACTGCGAGTGGCATGATAGCCGGGGTAGACCGACGACATGGTCTGGAGGAAGTGCTGACCATAGCTCGGCCAGATCAAGTTGGCCAGACCCGTCACGAGCATTGCCAATCCCCACACGATTGCACATGCCAACGCCAGAGCCTTGGTGTTGAATTTCATAATTGACCTCCATGTTTCATGCCCCGGTAGTGGGATGCTGGCGAACTGCCCAGAGGCTACGAGAAACCGCCGCTGGTGACGAAGAAAGAGACTTCAGGCAGCAGTGCCGTGACGCAGTTGTCGAAAGAAGGTCTCATGGTCGAAATAAATACCGTTCATGGGAATCGTGGCTGCTACTCGCAACACAATGTCGTCCAAGGTCGTGCCGTGCTGCCATTCGGCAAGAAGACCCTCTCTAACGAGCGACCGGAGTTGGGTGTAGCGCAGCCACACGGCGGGCAGATTCGCGCTGCGACTGCAGGCGCGGGCCATCAGGTCGAGACTGAGTACTCCGTCTTTGCCGCAATAGCGCTTCGTCCTCTCCACACAAGCCTCATGAAGACACTTGAGATCGGCTTCGCCGACGGGTGGTATGGGAGCGCCTTCTTCTGCGGTTCGGATGAAGGCTCTGAAGGACGTCAGTCGGTCAAGTTGTTCATCCACCATCCCAGTCACCAATTTACGGTTGGGCGATGCCCTCGAGTATAGCTCCAACGCATGGCAGGAGCACCACTCGAATAGGCCCACGTGGTTAGGTACTGCCCAATGGTGATACTCATCAGTCAAAACAAGCAGTGACGGGCATCACTGCTGTGCGTGTGAATGGAAAGAAGACGCTGCGCAGAACTCACGCCACGTTCTTACAGCACGCGGGAGCAATGCCCAGAGAGGCATAAGCGCAGTTGGGCCACACGAAGATGTCCACTACCCTCGAGCTTTACACAACCTCAATTCCGGCACCGCAGCGGAAGGCACTCGAAAATCTTTCGGATTTGATAACCAATGATGACGACTCGGGCCAGTTCGGAGGGAACCTGCCGCTCGCGACGAAGCGGATTCAATGAGATAAATGGTAGGCACGTGGGGACTCGAACCCCAGACCTCTACCGTGTCAAGGTAGCGCTCTAACCAACTGAGCTACGCGCCTACAGTGAGCCGCTTCAATAGTTCAGCAAACGGTTGCCGAGGCGATGACAAAATCACCTGTAAAACGTCGCCTTGTAAAATTCAGTTTACCGCGTTCGAACCATTTCGCAAAATCGCGCCGAGGGAGAAGCATGACTATCCAACCGTTGCGGTTCCTCTGGCGGCACCACAACGGGGTTATGTTAGTGCAGCTATCGAAGAAATTCTTGCATTCGGGCTGGATTGCGGAACGCTTCCGTGCCGCCGCAGTCGGTAGCGGAAAATGCTCCGCACAGGTTTCCGTAAGCCAGGCACCTCGCCAGATCGGCCCCGCGGAGAAACTGATGGAGGAACCCGGCGTCGAAGCTGTCACCTGCACCCACCGGATCGATGACCGTCACCGGCACGGCGGGCGCGCTGTATCGGCGCCCATCCCGAATGGCGACGGCTCCGCGGGCGCCCATTTTGACCACGACGGTTTCCACCATTTGTGCCAACCGCGAAAGCGCGGTTTCCTGGTCGCCAGCCCCGGATATTTTCATTGCTTCGCGCTCGTTCGGCAGCAAGATATCCACGTGCGGCAAGATCTCTTGGAGGATTTTATCCCAGCGGTCCTCCGGGTCATCGTTGGTATCGAGCGAGGTAGTCAGCCCCGCGGACTTCATACGCCGAAAAAGTTCGGGCACTTGCGGCAACAGTTCACGCTGCAAGAACAGCGATGACATATGAAAGTGGCGAGCAGATGACAGATAGTCAAGGTCGATATCCTCAAAGCGCAACTCGGAGATTGTGCCCAGATACGTGAGGATGTGCCGCTGGTGTCCGTGAGGCAGAATGAGCGTGACGCCGGACTTCGCGCCATGAGCGACGCGCGCCAGGTCTACGCCGCGCTCACGCAGTCGTTCGGCCGCGAGAGCTCCGAACAGGTCGTCGCCAACCTTGGTGACGAACCCCACGCGGCTGCCCAGAGCGGCGAGATTATGCGCCAGAATGGCCGAGGAACTGCCCAATGTGATGGCAAAGTTGCTGGCCAGCAGTTCACGTTCTGTGGGCATGTGCTCAGGCAAACCGTAGAGGATGAGGTCAAGATTGATCTCGCCGGCGATCGTGACGTCAAGCTTGGACATGGGGCAGACTTTGTTGGCTTAGCGCCAGTTACTAACTGCTGCTCTATCAAACGTCCGGGAGTTCGACCACGCGCGTAAGGTTCCTTGGCGAGTCGGGATTGAGTCCCTTCTTGAGCCCGTAGTAAACCCCGTACAGTTGACCCCAAATCGCGAAAGCCGCGGAACGCGCGTACTCCTGCGAATGGAGGCCGAGTTCAATGGCGAAGTCTGAGGCTCGCTGAGCCCGGCTATCGACGCGATTCGCAATCACCATGGTGGCCGTGCCAAGTGCCTTCATCTCTTTGAGCAATTCTAATTCTGTATCGTAGGAAGTTTCCGACATCAGAAACGTGATGAGGGATTCCGGGCTCGCTATGGATTTCGGACCGTGACGAAACTCCAGAGAGTGAAATACCTGGGCATAGGAACACGACGATTCCGTTACCTTCAACATAGACTCGGAGGCAATGCCAAACAGCGGACCCTGTGCCAAAAAGACAAAATCCGAGAAACGGCGAGCCTCGGCAAATAACCGTAGCCGCTGCGGATTGTCTTTCAGGAGGGGTTCGACCTGCTGCGGGAGTTCAAGCAGCGCGCGACGGAAGGCATCGTCGCCCGAGATTATTGCTGCGAGGTATTGGAGCCCCAGCAACATAGATGTGAAGGATCGCGTCATGACTGTGCTCTGCTCATCGGCGTCGAGAAGATTCAGCGTCACGCTGCATTCGGGTTCCAGCGGCTGGCCATCGGCGCAGGTCATGGCGATGGTGCGAAGATCGTGATCTTTCTCCAGCATATGCGCGGCTCGGACTGCCTCCGAGGTACGACCGGAGCGCGAAATTACAACTGGAACATAATGCCGTCCCGCGTGCAGAGTTAGGCCGGGATACATCAGCAGATCCGAAGCGGGGACTGCGCGGGCAGGCAGCTTAAGATGGTTGAAGCTGGAGGCGGCAGCCTGCGCAAGATAGTAACTCGTTCCACAGCCCACAAAGATCCACTCTCTTCCGGGCCGCGCCAATTGAACAGCGGCGCGAAGTTCCGCGCTCACCGCCAGCTTTGCCAGACAGGTGCTCCAGCACTGGGGCTGGGAGAAGATCTCGTCCAGCGTGTGCTGACCTGGTTCCGTTATTGCGGCCGAATTCATTGGATAAGCCTGACCCCGCTCATACTAAAGTGACCTTTACTCCTGCCTCTTTCAGAGCGTGTAAGTCTGATTTCGGAATCTGCTTGTCGGTGATAACTTCATGCACCTTTGTGACTGGCATGATGTTACACAGGCTGCGACGGCCGAACTTGCTTGAGTCGCAAACCGCGACCGTCCGGCGGGCAATCTCGACCATGGCCCGGTTCACTTCGGACTCCAATAAGTTCGGAGTAAAAAGGCCGGCCTTGGTGTCGAAACCATCGACGCCAAGAAACAGGATGTCAGCGCTGAGTTGGCGAAGAGTCTGCTCGGCCAGAGGGCCGACCAGAGAAAACGAGTTCTTGCGCAGCATGCCTCCGGTGAGGATCACTTCGATGTTCGTGCCGGCGAGCTCGGCCGCGATGTTGATCGCGTTCGTGATGACGGTCAGTTGCGCCATATCCTTCAGGGCGCGCGCAATCGCCGTCGTCGTCGTTCCGGAATCGAGCAGCACCGACTCGCCCTCCGCGACCAGCCGAGCTGCGGCGAGCGCAATCTGAATCTTCTGCTTACGATGTAGTTTCTCTTTCTCGCGCAGGGTCGGATCAAGCAGTGCACCGGCTTGAACGGGCAAAGCTCCGCCGTGAGTGCGCTGGATAACCCCCTGGCCATCGAGAAACTCCAGATCCTTACGGATCGTGATCTGCGAGATTCGGAAATGCCGCGCCAGGTCCTTGACGAGCACGCGCCCATCGCGGTGCAGGACCCCAAGGATTTCCCGGCGGCGTTCTTCGTTAAGCAGGCCGTTCGAAGGCATGGTGTTTCGATTTGTTTCGAATAAAAACTGTCGTCGACAGCGCCCGGAAGTGTCAAGGGCGATTCTGCCGCTTGCGTCCCGGTGAAAATCTGTCACCATTGCGACTTAGTTTCAAAAGTAAAACTTCAACGCAAACTGAATCTGTCGCGGCGCCCGCGCAGCCAGAGGATAGCCGAAACTGCTCTGGCCAAATTCCAGGGGCGTGGGCTCCGCGCTGATCGCGCCGAATTGTCCAAACAAGTAATTCACATGGTTAAGCACGTTGAAGAATTCCGCGCGGAATTCAAGATGCTTCTGTTCCCTGATCGGAAATTGCTTGATCAAAGAGGTGTCCCAGGTCTTGGACCCAGGTCCCTCGATGATGTTGCGTCCGGCGTTGCCGAAGGTTCCCAGGGGGATGATCCCGGCGATGGTGCCGTTGTCCGCAAAGGCGCAGGTGTTGAACAGCGTTCCCGGAATGCACGGTTTGGCATTGGGATTACCAACGCGGGTGGGGCGTGAGCAATAGTAGCCAACGGTGCCGCCGCAATCGCCGCCGGAGACATTGTTGATGTCGGTGGCGGTGTAGTAATTGCCGGTGGCGGCGGAGAAGACACCGGTCATTTGCCAGTTGCCGATCACCTGGTTCACGACGCCGGTTGCGTCTTTGGCGACCATGCCGCCCCGGCCAAACGGCAGGTCATAGACATAACTGAAGACAAATCGGTGGCGCACATCGAAGTCGGCATTGCCGTAGTTCTGGTTCGGGTAGCGCTGGTCCTGGAAATCTCCGTTGTTCACCGATCCCAAGCTGGCGCTCGAAGCGTTATCGAGGGCATGCGCGTAGGTGTAAGCGGCTTCGTACTGGAGTCCGTGAGAGTAGCGCTTCTCGAGCCGAACCTGCAGCGAGTTGTAATTCGACTGCGCGTTCGAGCGGAAGGTGTCGATGGCGACATCGAGCGCGGGATTGCAGTTCGCCCCCCCGTCCGCCAGAGTACAGGGGCCGGTGCCGCCGGGCGCTTCATCGTTGGCGGGACGCCGCGGCGCCGTGGGAAGCGAGTCCGTCCCCAGAACGGGAACCGCCTGATTGCCGTTGTAGAAGGCGAAGAGCTTCAATCCGCGAGCGCCAGCGTAGGAAACTTCGAGAACGGTGTCGGCGGGCAACTGGTACTCGATACCCATGTGCCACTGCTGCGTGTAGGGCGTGACCAGATGCGGATCGAGCGAGTAGAGTTCGGGTGCATTCGGGTCGCTGAGCGGGCTAAGGCCGGTAAGGGTATTGTTGGAAAAGCCCGTTTGCAACTGGTTGAGCGCCAATCCGCCGTTGTTCGCGGCCGAGATCGAGCAATCCATCGCAGAACTTGCGGAGGGCGCTTGACAGGGCGCGTTGTATGCCTCCGAAGACAAGAACGGAGGATTGAAGCCGGGACTTGGATTGGAGAATGGACCGTTTTCCTGGCCGCCATAGAAGATGCCATAGCCGCCGCGGAAGACGAGCTTGTCATTGATCTGATAGGAGAGACCAATGCGGGGAGCAAAATTATTCAGATCGGGGCGGATGAGTCCGCGAGAACCGTTGTTCAAAAGCGTGAGTTCGGTCGCGAGGGTAGGCGTCAATAATTGCGCGTTTTGCCTGCTGGGAGCGATCAGCGAAAGTGAGCTGAAATCGAAAGTGGCCTGGTTGTTATTGGCTTCTTTGATCGTAGTAAATAGTTCGTAACGGAGGCCCACGTTCAGCGTAAGCCGCGGAGTAACCTTGAAGTCGTCGAGAGCATAGGCCGCGTAAATCTGCCGCCGATAGTCGACGTTGGGGGTCACACTGGTGATTGACCCGCCGTCGGGAATCCCCTGCATGAAAGTGGCGAAGGCCTCACCGCCGGAACCGGGTGAGCCGGGGTTGTCGTTGATCACGAAGTTTTGGCCGAAGTCCATTGCGCCCCGAGGAGCGGCCGGCTCGAGCAACGTGAATTGTTCGAAGCGAAGTTCGCCACCGAACTTCAGGGCGTGGCGTCCGCGAATCCAGTTCAGGTTGTCGGTAACAACATAGCTGTGCTGTTGCTCGACGGCGGGCAGAAATTCAGAGGCGCCAATGTTCGTAGTGCCATCACCAAAACTGAGCGACGGCAGGCCCCCGATATTCTCGCCAGCCGCGAACGGAACTCCGGGAAAGGGAATGGGGAGCTGCGCCGCGGCGTCAACGTTGGAATACAGATTGTAGCGGTGGGAATTGAGGTGATTGAACCCAAAGCGAAATTCGTTGATCAGGTTCGGATGGAATGAATGGATTTCACTGGCCGCCAGGCCCTGGGCTGTGTTGTTGCTGTAGCCATCTTGAAAGCTGCCACCGTCGAGCACGTTGTTGAAGGGCGAGGGCAGGAAATTACTGTCGCTGCCGTAGCTATAACGGACGAAAAAGTTATCTTTTTCGCTGATAGTGTAGTCTCCGCGAATGTCGAACTTGTTTTCCGTTTCGCTGCGTTCGGGATCGGAGAGGTAGTTGCCAGCAGCCTGCAGAGTGCTGATGTTGACATTGGGCGCGGGAAACAAATTCGCCAGCACCTGGGCGAGCGGGTCGATGCACGCGGTCGGCGGTGCCGGCGGTGCCGGACATACGACACTAGGGAAGATGTTGGTCGGTACTCCGCTGGGGGTGGCGCCGATGGGGACACCACAAGGCCCGCCGTTGTATGGCGAACTAGTCTGCGCCTGAGTCGGATCAAAGATCTCTCCCTGGTAGGTTGGCTTGCCATTGCAGTCGACCACGCCGGTGACGACCGTGCTGGTAAGAAACGCGGAGAAGTCTCCGCTAACCTCGGCGGGCGTGGGAACCGTGGACAGTTGCGGCAGTGCCTGGCGAATGCGGAGGCCTTCGTAGTCTCCGAAGAAGAACAGTTTGTTTTTGATGATGGGGCCGCCCAGTGTGAATCCAAACTGGTTCTGCTTGTAGGGCTGCTGACCGAAGATGTCGAAGGCGTTGCTAGCGTCAAGTTTTTCGTTGCGCAGAAATTCCCACAAATCTCCATGGATCTGGTTGGTACCGGACTTGACGACAGCATTCATGATGGCGCCGTTGCCCCGCCCGAATTCCGCGCTGTAGGAATTGGTTTCGACCTTGAACTCGGCGATGGCGTCCACGGGCGGCTGTACTACATAAGCGGCGCCGTTGAGGACGTCCCCAAGGTTGGCGTTGTTGTCGATGCCGTCGAGCAGAAAGTTGTTTTGCAGCGAGCGGGCCCCGTTGGCGCTGAAGCCGTACGTGGTTTCGACGCGCGATCCCGGCTCGGCGGCAGCGACCCCAACGCCGAGCAGCGCCAGTTGGGCGTAATTACGCCCGTTCAAAGGGAGCGCGTTGATGCGGCGGCTGTCGACCAGTTGACCAAGTTCGGAGGTTTCGGTTTCAAGCTGTGGACCCTGACTGGTGACCTGGATGACTTCGGTGGCCGCGCCCGGCTGCAGCTGCATGTCGACCCCAATGCGATCCTGAACGTTGACTTGTACCGGGCCAGCGACGGCCTTCTTGAATCCCTGCTTCTCGACGCTGATGGTGTAGCGGCCGATGCGGAGCGGGCTGGCAACGTATTCTCCGGCATCATTGGTCGAGAAGGTCGACTGGGTGCCACGGTCGGCATCGGTTACGGTAACCTTGGCGCCCGTGACCACCGCACCGCTGGGATCGCGCACCAGGCCGACGATAGCTCCGGTATCCTTCTGCGCCCACAGAGGCGTCTTCATCGTCATCAAAGCCAGCACCAATACGAAGACGAGAGCCGCACGACTTTCGATGCGAGAGACTGAGGTGAGCACGTCGGGCTCCTGACTCCGCGGCCGAACGGTACGCCTGAAACGTCAGGTTAAATTTCGGCTGCGGGAATATCACCTTTCGGGGTAATATTACGAACAATTACTTTTACTTTCGTTTTGTAGCATTTGTCAACTGGCAATTGTGAGTCATTTCGCGATAGAACATGGGAAAGAGGTAATCGTGATCGCGCAAAAACTCTGGGCCGCACTGGCAGCTGCGAGTCTGATGTTGGCGGCTTGTTCGGAGGCGCCCACGCCGCGCCTGCGCCGCCAACAGCCGAAACCCGAACCCACGCAACCGTCGACCATCAATGTGGAAACGAACTCGGGCGGACCGGTTGTGTTGACCACCACTGGGGCCGAGTTCCGGGTGAGCCCCGATGGCTACGTGCAGGCTTCGCTGCTGAAAGACGGGCAGAAACTTTCGCTCGATGATCCCCGCGTCGGCACTCCCGCGGACAGCTTCTTCGTGCTCGTGGGCGGCAAGGACTTGCATTTCGGCCTCGAATTCGGGTCGGCGCGCGTTCTCGATGCCATAGGCAAGATGGGGGCGGGGAAGAGATTGGAGATTTCTGCGCGGCCGCTGGGGCCTTCGGGGTCGGATTTGGAGTGCCTGCTGGCGATCGAGGTCTATGACAACTTCCCAAACATTCTCTTGAGCACGGTGGAATACAAGAACACGGGAACGCGCGAGATGAAGATCCAAGAAAGCGTGAACCAGCGACGCCGTCTGAATGCGCGACTTACCAACCCTAAAGCCCAGCCTTGGGCGATGTGGTCATTTCAGGGAGCCAGCTACGACTGGGGGAAAGACGATGTAGTGAAGCTGACGCCGGCTTTTTCGCGGCCCAACGTCATGGGAGAAATGGTCAAAGGCGGCTATGGCGGCGGAATTCCGGTTGTAGCTTTCTGGACGCGAGATGTGGGCGAAGCGGTCGGGCACGTGGAGACCATCCCGCTTAAGGCCACAATTCCCGTGAAAGTGGCAGCCGATGGACGCGTGAATGTCGAGGTGAACTACCCTGTAGACATTACGCTGAAGCCCGGCGAGACGTATTCCACCCCGCGTAGTTTTGTGTCCGTTTATTCCGGCGATTTCTACGAACCCCTGCGGATGTGGTCACGCGTACTGCAGAAAGAAGGGTGGGAACTGCCGAAGCCGTCGAGCGAAGCCTACAACGTGAGTTGGTGCGGCTGGGGATACGAGTCCGAAGTCACTCCGAAGCAGATGACCGGCACAATTCCCAAGCTGAAAGAAATGGGAATCAAATGGGCGACGCTCGACGACCGCTGGTTCGACACTTATGGCGACTGGAATCCGCGCAAAGACACATTCCCCGGCGATTCGATCAAAAAGATGGTGGACGACTTCCATAAGCAAGGGATGTTCGTGCAATTGTGGTGGCTGCCGCTGGGAGTTGAAGATGGCGAGGGAAAATACGAAGCGCACAAATACGCCATGTCGAAGGTCGCGCAGGAACATCCGGAATGGCTGATCCTCGACAAGAACGGCAAACATGCGCGGATGACACGCGGCCTGGCAACGCTATGCCCGGCATTGCCGGAGGTACGGGCCTACTACCGGAAGCTCACGGAGAAATTCATCCGCGATTGGGGCTTTGACGGCAGCAAGCTCGATAATATTTATAGTGTTCCAGAGTGCTACAACCCCGCACATCACCATAAGTCGCCGCAGGATTCAGTGAATGCGATGGGCGATGTGTACAAGGAAATCTTCGAGACGACGCGGGCGTTAAAGCCGCAGAGCGTGACGCAGGCCTGTCCGTGCGGAACGCCTCCTTCACTCGCATGGCTGCCGTTCATCGACCAGGCGGTGACGGCTGACCCGGTGGGAGCGGTGCAGGTGCGGCGACGCATCAAGATGTATAAAGCGCTTCTCGGACCCGAGTCGGCGGTCTATGGCGATCACGTCGAGCTTTCTGCCATGACAAAAGTGGGCAACGATTGGAGAGAACACGGCGAGGATTTCGCGTCCACCATCGGTACCGGCGGTGTGGTAGGAACGAAGTTTGTATGGCCTGATCCGGGGCCGAAGTTCAAAGACGTCAACCTGACCGCCGCGAAAGAGGAGCGCTGGAAGAAATGGATCGGCTTGTACAACCAGAAAATGCTGTCCAAGGGGGAGTTTCGCGACCTCTATGTGACTGGCTACGATTCGCCTGAGGGCTATGCCATCGCGAAAGAGGGCAAGATGTATTACGCCTTCTTCACTTCGGCCAACTGGAAAGGCGAACTTGAACTGCGCGGACTGAAGCCAGGAAAGTATCGCGTGAATGACTACAGCGAGGGAAAGGATCTGGGTTCGGTACAGGCGGAGGCCAACGGCGTTGCGAAACTGACGGCGGCGTTCAAGGATCACCTGTTACTCGAAGTTAGTTCGCAGCCGTAAGCACTTGGATCACGCTATGAGATCGATCTCTGGCGTGCGGCACTCGTGCTGTCACTTGAGCGCAAAACGTGATAAAAACCAAGCATGTGGGTTCCGAGGGTTGCGGTCTTCGCCCGACCGGATCGGAGCGCCAATCTCCTGTGGGACTTGTGAGCAGAGTCAAGGCAAGAGAATGGAGTAAATACGCAACCGAGCAATATCCTAAAAGGAGGTAACTATGACGTTCCCGACGAATACTCTAGCGGCGGATACGGCCGCCACGGATAAGCCTTCTGCGACCAGAGTTCTCGCGAATTACGTGGGCGGGCGCTGGGTGCCGGCACAGGCGGCCGGACGTCTTGACGTGACCAACCCGGCGAACGGCGAAGTGCTGGCGCGTGTGCCTTTATCGGGAGCCGCCGATGTCGAAGCCGCCGTCGCTGCCGCGAGCGCCGCGTTGCCCGACTGGCGGGGGCGTTCGGTGGGCGAGCGAACGGAATTTATCTTTGCATTGCGCGAGAAATTCCGGCAACGCATCGACGACCTGGCGGAATCGATCACTCGCGAAGGTGGCAAAGTCCTCTCCGATGCCCGCGCGGAGATCACGCGATCGATCGAAGTGCTGGAGGTGGCCTGCGCTTCTCCCATGACGATGCAGGGGCGCATCCTGGAAGGCGTGGCACGCGGAATTAATACCGAGACCATCCGGCAACCGGTCGGGGTGTGCGCCGCCATCACGCCTTTTAATTTTCCTGCCATGGTCCCGATGTGGTTTCTGCCGTTTGCCATTGTGTGCGGCAACACATTCGTTTTGAAACCATCGGAGCAGGTTCCCCTTACCTCGGAACTGATCTGCCATATTCTGGAAGAGATCGGCCTGCCGCGTGGCGTCGTCAATCTGGTGCATGGCGCGCATGATGTGGTGAACGCAATTCTCGATAATCCCCGGATCGACGCGGTTTCCTTCGTCGGCTCGGTCGCGACGGCGAAGTACATTTACCGGCGCGCTGCAGAAAAGGGAAAACGAGTGCAGGCGCTGGGCGGCGCGAAAAATTACATGGTCGTGATGCCCGACGCGGTGGTTGATAAGACCGTGTCGAACGTGCTGGGCAGCGCGTTTGGCAATGCCGGGCAGCGCTGCATGGCGGGATCGGTGCTCATAACGGTTGGCTCGGCACGGGCGGCGATCATGAGCCGATTGAAAGAAGAGGCCGAGAAGCTGATTGCGGGGGATGGTAGGGATCCAAAGGTAAGCCTCGGTCCGGTGATCTCGCACGCGGCCTGTGAGCGAATTCATGACGCCATTGAAGGCGGCATAAAAGAAGGAGCGGAACTGCTGGTAGATGGCCGGCGTCCCAAGGCGGCCCCGGCGGGTGGCAACTTTGTGGGCCCGACGATTCTGAATAACGTGAAACCCGAGATGCGGGCGGCGCGCGACGAGATTTTTGGGCCTGTGCTTTCTGTGATGCATGTGAACACGCTCGATGAGGCGATAGCGCTGGTGAACAACGATCCGCGTGGTAATGGCACTTCCATTTTCACGGAAGACGGCGCTGCGGTGCGAGAGTACAGCCGGCGCGTGGAAGTGGGTATGGTGGGCGTCAATATCGGTGTGGCAGCCTCGCCGGCATATTTCCCATTTTCCGGCTGGAAGGATTCGTTCTTTGGCGATCTGCACGTCCACGGCTGGGATGCTGTCGAATTCTTTACGCGCAAGAAGACCATCACGTCGCGCTATTTTTCATCCGGGACTACCGGGAAGTTCTTTACGGAGCAAGGAGACAAACACTAGAAAGTTGTGTGGCGATGGGCCTTTGCCCGTCCAATCGGTACAGAGTCCCGCTCCCACACTACGGCTGCGTATAGAGCCCCCGCTTCAGAAATTCTCCTGCTCCCGCCCGTCCCTCGAATTTGTCCGCTTGCACCACCACGCGGCCGCGTGAGAGCACGACGTCCGGCATGCCCGTGACTTCGATTCCTTCGAACATTGAATAATCGACGCGCATGTGGTGGGTCTTCACGCTGATCGTATGTTTGCGATCTGGATCGAAGACCACCAGGTCGGCATCGCTGCCAGCCGCGATCGTTCCTTTGCGCGGATACAGTCCAAAAAGTCTTGCTGGCGTGGTCGAAACCAGTTCTACAAATCGGTTCACGCTGAATCGCCCGGATGCCACACCACCGGAGAAAATCAGGCTCATGCGATGCTCGACTCCCGGGCCGCCGTTTGGGATCTTGGTGAAATCGTCGCGTCCCAACTCTTTTTGTTCTTTGAAGCAAAAAGGACAGTGGTCGGTTGAAACGACCTGAAGATGATCACGCTTCAGTCCATTCCACAATTTTTCCTGGTGCCACTTCTCGCGCAATGGGGGAGTGAAGACATACTTGGCGCCCTCGAAACCGGGCGCATCCATATTTTCGAGCGACAGATAGAGATACTGCGGACAGGTTTCCGCGTACACCGGCAACCCGCGATCCCTTGCCTCACGAACTTTTTCGAGCGCGTCATTACAGCTCAAATGCACGATGTAGACAGGAGCTCCGGCCATCTCCGCGAGCGCAATTGCCCGGGACGTGGCTTCGGCTTCCGCCGTCGTGGGCCGGGTCAGGGCGTGGTATTTCGGAGCCTTCTTTCCTTCCGCCAGCGCCTGCTGTACGATCACGTCAATCGCGTTTCCGTTTTCAGCATGCATGCAGACCAGACCGCCATTTTTTGCGGTCGCGCGGAATGCCCTGAAGATGCTGGCGTCATCAAGCATAAACACGCCGGGATACGCCATAAACAACTTGAAGCTGGTGACACCTTCGCGCACGAGGGCGTTCATCTCGTCGAGCTGCGCCTCCGCCAGATCCGTGATGATGCAGTGGAATGCGTAATCGCAGACCGCCCGCCCCGCTGCCTTTTTCATCCAAGCATCGAAGGCGGTTCGCAGCGTCTGACCTTTGTACTGGATCGCGAAGTCGATCAGGGTTGTGGTCCCGCCGAACGCGGCGGCGCGCGTTCCGGTCTCAAAATCGTCGGCGCTAGTCGTCCCTCCAAATGGCATATCGAGGTGGGTATGGACGTCGATTCCGCCGGGCAGCACGTACTTTCCCGCCGCGTCGATGATCTGGCCCGCATTTTCGCGAGGCAGGCTTTGGCCGAAGGCGGCAATCTTGCCGTCCTTGATGGCCACATCGGCTGCGTAAGTGTCGGTCGCGGTCGCAACGCGCCCGTTAACGATGATGGTGTCAAAGCCCATGAGTGCTTGTTCTCCTTTGGCTTTACAGCAGGGATTCTATGCTAAACTGCCGACCTCCGCCCGTCGGTGCTGGCGGTTGGGATATCGTAGAAAAAGCTTGCACCACAGAGGAACCACATAAGGGGATAACATGCGCTTCGGAATCACGATCAAGCCCGACATGACGGTCGAGCGCATTGTCGCGCTCACGCGCCAGGCGGAGGCCTCCGGTTTTGAGTATGGCTGGATCTTCGACTCCCACGTGCTCTGGCTCGATCCTTATCCCATGCTGACGCTGATGGCCACGAACACAAAGAAGATGCGCCTCGGCACGTGCGTCACCAATCCTGCGACGCGCGACATCACCGTGACCGCGAGCTTGTTTGCAACGCTCAACCTGATCTCAGGCGGGCGCATGCAGTTGGGAATCGGACGGGGCGACAGCTCGCGCCGCGTCCTAGGGAAGAAGCCCGTCACGCCCGCCGCGTTGGAGCAGGCCGTTAAAGCCTTTCGCGATCTGACCGGCAGCAAAGAGATGGACTACGAAGGCCGTCCCACGCGCCTCACTTGGGCGAACGGCGGCGTCCCGCCTGTCTGGGTTGCGGGATACGGCCCGAAGGTGCTCGAAATGGCGGGTAGAATTGCCGACGGCGTGATTTTGCAATTCGCCGATCCGGATTTGATTGCGTGGTGCGTCAGCTTTGTGAAGAAGGGCGCGCAGGCTGCTGGCCGCGATCCAAACAAGATTGAGATTATGTCAGCCGCGCCAGTCTGGGTTTCGAATGACCTCAAAGTAGGACGCGACCACGTCCGCTGGTTTCCCGCATTAGTGTCGAATCACGTTGTGGACCTGGTTTCGCGCTATAAGCCCGAGGACCTTCCGCCCGCGCTAACCTCTTATATACGCGACCGAGGCCAGTACGATTACCTTCATCACTGCGAAGTGGACAGCAACAACGCCGATTTCGTTTCGGATGAAGTTACCGACCGTTTCTGTCTTGTCGGACCCGTCGAAGCGCACATTGACAAACTCCGCGCGCTCTCGAATGCGGGAGTTACTCAGTTCAATATTTATCTCATGTGCGGAGATGAGGAAGACACGCTGGAGAAATATAAGGATAAGGTGTTGCCAGCTTTTAAAGGATAGGAGTTGCTGGACCGGCGGCGCTCCCACTGCTTTCGGTTTTCGTTCCTGCTAGCCGAGGATTTCCTGTTAGTCGGGAAGATTCAGGTCACGATCCCGATCTGATTTCCCGAATCCAGATCGCCCTCCCCGTGCGCGCCCGCAAGGCGTCTGGAACCGGAAATCCCCGCATCCACACCAGACCACCTTCCGCGACTGCTACCGGCCACAGCTTCTTCTCGGGGCCGGTCGCATGCTTGTCGCTGAGCAGTTCTTTCACTTTCTTTTCTGCCGCCGTGTGTGCGGGCCAGTAACGGTCGCCCGGCCGCCAGTTGCGTATCACAAGCTCTGACCCTACGAGTCGGGGATCGAGCAACCCCTGCCGCTCACGTTCCGGAACACCTCCAACGTCCACCAAGAGTGCCTCAATTCGGACCCCCAGCTCCGGAACCGCAATTTCCCCGGGCACTGCCAATGCATATTGATAATTGCCCGGCTCGGCGACAGCTCTCGCTTCGAGCATCAGCTCTTTTCGCCCGCGCCTGACGTTGATCTGACGAGCCGTCGTCTGATGCGCAGTTCCCGCGCCCGGATTCCCAAGCCGCGCACGGCCGCAAGCCGTCTTGGTCGGCAACTCCAGCTTTTTCCCCGCCTCCCCCCGCGCCAGTTCGAGGATCTCCTCGATCAGCCGGAACGAAATTTGCACCTCGGGAGCATTCGTCTCGATCCAGGCTCGCACCAGCCGCCTTCGCACCGCCAGCGGCGATCCCAGCAGTCGTCCCAGGTCAACGCCGGGCTCAGATAGCCTCACCCCTGCGCCCGCCGCGTCCGCTAACAGCGCGGAACACCATTCTTCGTCCGCACGCGCAATCTCCGCCAACTCGGCCATGTGTTCGATCGTGGCCTCGCCATAGTCTTCGGCAATCAAGGGCAGCAATTGTCGCCGCACGCGATTCCGCAAGAAAGCCAGATTCTCATTCGACGAATCTTCGCGCCAGCTCTGACCGCGTGCATGCAAATATTCCCGCAATTCTGCCCGGTGGAAACCAAGCAGGGGCCGCACCACCTCGGCCGTCGCATACCGCTGATCCTTTGCGGAGGGACCTCCCTTCCGTTTCTTAGCTGCCTCTGTGCTTCCGTGATTCTCCAGCCGGAGTCGAGGATGAATCCCCGCTAGTCCGCGAATTCCAGTGCCCCGGAAGATGCGCAATAGCACGGTCTCCGCCTGATCGTCGAGCGTGTGAGCCGTCGCAATCTTCCCAACACGACCCCGATTCGCCAACTCGCGAAAGAATTCGTAGCGCAACCTTCGGGCCGCCGACTCCACGCCTGAAGTCGCCGGAGAATTACCACCCCCGCTCGCCCGCTTGCTCTCAACCGGAGCATTTACTGCGTGAAATTCCAGGGCATGTGCAGCCGCCAGTTCCATCACAAATCTTTCGTCCTCGTCCGACTCTGCGCCTCGTAGCTTGTGATTCACATGCACCACCGAGAGCACAACCCCCAGTTCAGCCCGTAACTCTTCCAGCAGGCAAAGCAACGCCACCGAGTCCGCCCCGCCTGAAACCGCTACCGCGAGGCGGTCTCCCGCAAGCAAGAGTTGCTGTTTACGAATTGTTCTCAGCAGCTTCTTCGCCAGTTCGTGCATCGTGAAAATGGTACAGGAAGAATCAGTACCCCAAGTGCACGAGGATTCTCTGGATACCAGGCAAATGCCTGGCCATTGACCAGCGACCGCTGCTATGATTGCGGCCATGTGAACGTGGGGTTCGCGTCGCAGCTTTTTTTTGGGGAAATCGAAGCTTCTGGCGGCTGTATCCAAGTTCCCGGGATGCTGATCGTTTCGTGATGTAATCATGAAGAAGGTAGCCATCACACATCGAATGATCGCCAGTTTCTTGCTGCTGGTCATGCTTGTTCCGGCCTTCGGGCCGTTCGCGATGGCGAATCTCGCACCGGCGGAAGGCATGCACTGCATGCGCCGTCGACTCTCAGATGCTCCTTCCGCCGCGCCCCTGATGCGCTGCCACCACGCTCCGAATGGTGCGATCCCACAGAGTTCCGAGGCGCAAAATCCGGCCGCCTCTACTGAAGCTTCTCTCCGCTCGCTCGATTGCTGCTGCAGCCATTGTAACTTCGACTGCTGCTGTAGCGTCTTGAAGATTTCTGAATGGGCCAAGCCTGCGGCCAACCAGCTTTCTTTTGTCAGTCTCCTAATCGAGTTCGCGGTTCACGCGCCTCTCACTCACCACGTCTCCGCAGTCTTGACAGGTCCGGATTCCGCCCGCGCTCCTCCTCGCGGCTAGCCACCAACTCACATTTCATATCGCGAACTTGTTGGCGCGTTCTTTCGTCTGCGGATGGCACCCTGTGGCGTCTGTCCGCCACCAACAGTTGTCGCTAGTGTGCGCCCCGTCCGGCCGCACGCACAACGCGCCCGTGTCCTGACTACAGAGTACCGAGTCAGCAGAGAATAACGAGAACAACAATGACGCGCCTGCAACGCATTCTGATCGTTGCCGTTCTGGTCGTTCCATCCGCCGCCTTTGGCGACGTTTATGGCGCGATCCGCGGTGTCGTGCATGATCCCGAGCATCGACCGATTCAGGACGCCATGGTCATGCTTAAGGCCAAATCGTCCGATTGGGCCAAAAGCGTCACAACGAATGCCAACGGCGAATTCCAGCTCAATGCCGTTCCGCTCGGGGACTACTCGGTCAGCGTCGCCAGCAAGGGATTCGCACAAACTACCGAAGACGTGACCGTGATCTCCGGCTCTGTGCCGGTTATTCATTTTCAGTTGCCGATTGCTGTGGCTAACGAAAAGCTCACCGTCTCGGCGACGGGCGCGGTGGCTCCGACTGACAGCTTCACTCCCACGACTCTCGTCAGCCGTCTCGACATCGAGCGGACTCCCGGCGCCGACCAGACCAACAGCCTTTCGATGATCACCGACTATGTCCCGGGAGCCTACGTTACGCATGACATGCTGCACATGCGGGGCGGCCACCAGACCACCTGGCTCCTCGACGGGATCCCGGTCATTAACACCGCCATCGCTCAGAATCTCGGCGCCCAGTTCAATCCCAGGGACATGGATTATGTCGAGGTCAGCCGCGGCAGCTACGGCGCCGAATATGGCGACCGCACTTACGGCGTCTTCAACGTCGTGCCCCGCACCGGATTCGAGCGCAACAACGAGGCTGAGTTCGTGCTGACCGCCGGCAATTTCTACCAAACGGACGACGAGCTCAGCTTCGGCAGCCACACCGATCGTTTCGCCTATTACGCCAGTGTCAATGGCAACCGCAGCAATATCGGACTGCAGCCGCCCGTCGCCGAGGTTGTGCACGATGCGGTTAATGGATTTGGCGGTTTCGGGTCATTTATCTTCAATGTGGATCCTTCGAACCAGCTTCGCCTTATCACTTCTGCCCGCCGCGACTACTTCCAGATACCCTACGATCCGTTTCCGAATGACTTCGAAAACACCCAAGGCTATGCCAGTGTCGGACTCCGCGATGGCCAACATGAGAACGATGCCGGCGTCCTCTTCTCCTGGGTGCACACATTCAATTCGCATCTTATGGCCACAGCCTCGCCGTTCTACCACTACAACAGCGGAGACTACTCCTCGAATCCCAACGACGTGCCCGTTGCCACTACCGAAAATCGCAGCTCGACCTACCTCGGAGGCCAGGCCAACTTCGCCGCCAACTACAAACATAACGACCTTCAGGCCGGATTCGTTAGCTTCTATCAGCGCGACAACCAGCTCTTCGGAGCCATCTTCAACGACGGCAGCGGGAATCCACCCTTCACCGATTCCGAGAGTCCCACGGCCAATCTCGAAACCTTCTACATCGATGACAAGTTCAAACCATTTTCGTGGCTGATGCTCTCCGCCGGCATGCGCCCCACGCGCTTCGCCGAAGGCAATTTCGCTTCAAATGCCACTACGGCTCCGGTGGATGAATCTGCCATCAGCCCGCGTTTCGGCGCCACTCTTACCGTCCCTCGACTCAACTGGACCTTCCGGGCCTTTTACGGCCACTACTACCAGGCGCCGCCCATCGAATCCGTTTCTGGCCCGCTCATCAACCTCTGCACGCAAAATAGCTGCACGTTCGTCTCGCTTCCCGGCGAGCGCGACGAAGAGCATCAATTCGGCGTCACCATGCCCTATCGCGGATGGGTCCTCGACATGGACACTTTCAAAACCAACGTCGGGAATTTTCTCGACCACAACAACATCGGAGCGTCCAACATCTTTTTCCCCATCACCGTGCAACACGCCGTCATTCGCGCCTGGGAACTGACGCTGCGCTCTCCTCGATTCGCCCACCGCGCGCAGCTTCACCTTGCCTATTCCAATCAGATCGCCGAGGGCAACGGAATCCTTACCGGCGGTCTGGTTAGTGGTCCACCGTCGCCAACTCTCAGCCCGCTCGACCACGATCAGCGCAACACGCTGAACGTTGGCGGCGATGTCTCTTTACCCCGGCATTCTTACGCTTCCACGAATGTTTATTATGGCTCCGGCTTTACCAACGGAGAGAACGGCACGCCCGGCTGGCCTTACCAGGGCTACTACCTACCCGGCCACACCACCTTCGATCTCTCGCTGGGCAAGGATTTTGGCGAACGCTTCACCGCTTCGGTTACGGCCCTGAACGTTGCCAACCACCGGGTAATCTATGACGACAGCCTCACCTTCGGCGGCTATCACTGGAATCTGCCGCGGGAAATCTATGTGCAATTGCGCTTCCGGTTCCACTACTGAGGAGTGCGAAGACGCAAAGGAGAGCAACTCAGAAAATGAGGACAGCATCATGAAATCCCGATTCGCTCTAACGTTAGCCGTGCTATTGATCACTGTGCTTGCCGCCTGCAACCGGACCAAGCGGTATCCTCTGCAGGGTGAGGTGGTCGACAAGAGTGTGTCGACCGGCGAAATTACCGTGAACCATGGAGACATTCCCGGCTTCATGGCGGCGATGGCGATGCCGTACCGCGTCAAAGATCCCGCGGTGCTTCAGCAAGTCCAGCCCGGCGATAAAATCACCGCGGAGGTCGTGGTGAGCAGCGATCGCAGCAACTACTGGCTGGAAAACGTTCGCATCACTGACCAATCCGGGCGCGGCAAGTTCAAGCCGCCCACCGGTTCGCAGATGCTTATGCCCGGAGCGCGCGTGCCCGACGTTACTCTAACCAATCAGGACAGCCGCAAGATCCGGCTTTCCGATTTCGCTGGAAAGGCAGTGCTCGTCACTTTTATTTACACGCGCTGTCCTATGCCGAACTTCTGCCCACGCCTGAGCAGCCAGTTCGCGCGAATTCAGAATGAGCTCCGGAAGAATGCGGACGACTACAAAGAGACACATCTGCTGACCATCAGCTTCGACCCGAAATATGACACGCCCGCTGTGCTGCGCAAATACGGGCTTGCGTATCTCGAGGGCGACGAGAGTGGTTTCGTCCACTGGGATTTTGCTTCGACAGATCCGGCCGATCTGCGCCGTCTGGCCCAGGCATTTGGGCTTGAGTATGAGGAAGAAGATGGCCAGATCACGCATACCATGAGCATCGTATTGATTGCGCCGAATGGAACCGTAGCGAAATACTGGTCCACGGTTTGGACCTGGAACGAGTTGATGGCTAGCTTGCAGCATGCTGCCCACGCTACTGCTCAGGCCGGAGGGGAGTGATGGCTCGCGGGCTTCTTCTGGTGGCAGGTCTGGTCGCAACGCTCCTGGCGCTGGCGTGCGACAAAAAACCGCAGCAGCAACCGAGCGCCGCCGCGATTGAAGGACAATGGATTTACGACAACAACTGCGCCGAGTGTCACGAGAACGCGCAACCCGATCTGCTCAAGCAGCCTCCCAACCTGCACGGACTGTTTCTTCGCAAAGCGTTGCCGAGCGGCGCCCCAGCCACCGACTCGCAGGTGCGCATGACAATTATCGAGGGCAAGGGAATCATGCCCGCCTTCGATCAGCGTCTGGGCAAAGAAGACGTCAAAGATCTGGTCGAGTACCTTCACAGGCTGCGATGAGGCGAGCCCAACGACTGCAAGAGCGCGAACACGGAAGCCAGCCAGACCCACTAGCCCATGTGCGCCGTTTGACGCTGTTCTCCGCCCTCCGTATAATTTGGGCGTCTACACCCAATCAAGGAACTGTGGGTGATCACCACGCTTGCATTCGAGCGTGAAGAGCCGGGTGTGGTATGCGCCCACGTGCTCGGTGTGCGGGTCAGATCGGCTCGCTTGCGATCAGTTCGTAGAGTCCAGCGAACTGGAAATATCAAAGTTCCCGAAAAATCCCGAAGGAGTTCAAGGATCCAATGATCAGCAAGTTCGCGCGCATCGCGGCCGTAGTGTTCGGCCTCTCCCTGTTTACTCTGGCCCAGACCGGCCAGTCCGCCGCTCCCGCAGACGCCACTCCTCCCAATGCTCCATCCGCTCCGGCCGCGGCGCCCAAACCGATGGGCACCAAGGTCGGTACCATCAATATTGAACAGGCGATCTTCGCCTCCAACGAAGGACAGCGCGATTTCCAGGAGCTCAGCAAAAAGTTTGAACCGAAGCAGAACGAGCTGAAGGGTAAGGCTGAGGAGATCGACAGCCTGAAGAAGCAGCTCAACGCTCAGCAAGACAAACTGAATGACGAAG
>JBAQJU010000079.1:0-2032 GCA_049300475.1 Terriglobales bacterium
CCTTGTTCGAGCGCGATCGCTGCAATCAGCGTGTCGATGGTAGTGAGCGTGATACCTTTTTCGCGTCCTGCCCGGTAAATCGTAGCCGCCCTCCGGAACGTTTCAAATCCCTGAGGCTCCAGCCGTTCCCACTGCATCAAAAAGCGCTCAATCGGAGTGGAATCCCTGATCAGACCTTGCAAAACTTCGGCCACAACAATACCGGTAAGGGCAAATGGCTCGCTTTCCTCGATCATCCGGCGGAGTTCCGCGCCGGCAGGTCCGGGAGACGAACTGAAGAAGTCGACCCAGACCGAACTGTCAACCAGAATCACACTCGATTTCTCCGCGAGGATTTCAGATCGCCCTCCCAGATCCCTGCCCCGTAATAACGAAGAATACCCTTGCGGGTTTCGGTGCGCACGAGCAAGTCGAGCGCTCGATCGACGATCTGCCGTTTCGTCTTGAGGCGGGTAAGCTTTCGTGCCATCCGGATCAGGTTTTCGTCAATATGAATATTCGTTCGACCCATGAGGACATCATACACCATTTATCAATAATGTGGTGTATGAGGATCGGCAGTCCGCGCCTCGGGCCTTCCTCCGTGTTCCTCCGTGTTCCCCGTGGTAAGAGGGTCTAAGCTGCCAGCTCCGGCTTAGGCTCCGGACGAGCCCACCCCGCCGGTTTCAAGGCATGATTGATGGCATAAGCCACCACGCCTGCGCCCATCACGATGAGCCCAAACCAAAGCGCGCTCATTCCGAGGATGGCTTCGTGTTCGCTGTTTAAAACCGCGAAGCCCAGCAAAAGCGTTGGCGGAATCCCCACCGCAATCGCTCCAAACAATCCGCCCGGCACCCGAAACGGCCGCTTCAATTCCGGTTCGCGGAAACGGAGGACGATCAGCGCCACGAACTCGAGCGTCAGGCTGGCACCGTAGATCATGATGTCGAGCGTGACCAGGCGCTCAAACCCAAGATTCAAAGCCAGTCCCCAACCCACTGCCAAAGCCAGAATCGCCACCCACGGCGCCCGCGATTTCGGATGCAGCTTGGCAAACACCTTCGGCAGCATGCCATCCTGTGCCATGGCGAGCGGAAGCCGCGAATAGCTCATCACCAGCGCATTAAACATCCCGAAGCCGCTCATCATGCCACCGGCGACCAGCGCAATCCGCAGCACCGGTCCGCCCATCAACTGCGCAATGTCAGCCCATGCCCCAGTCTCCCAAGCCGAAGCCGGAAGCCCGGTGATCCACATCGCCGCAAACGGCAACACATACGTGAGGGCGACGATAACCACCGCCCACAACATAGCTCGTGGATAAGTTTTCTGCGGCCGCTCGACTTCGGTCGCAATGGTCGAAGCATTGTCCCATCCCATGTAGTTCCACATGCAGATGAGCAGGCCTCCCAGGATGTCGACATTTGAAGACGTCGGCTTAGTGATGGCATGAGCAAGCGCGCCGATCTTGAACGGGGCAAGCACAAAGATCGCCGCAAAGGGCGCCGACAAAAGAAAGAACAGCCACAGTGAAGTCGTCGAAACGACCTTCACGCCCATGATGTTGAGAATCGCGCAGACAATCACCACCCCCAGCGCCACCAGCACGCCGCGATGGTTCTCCTGAAACCACGGAAACATGCGAGTCAAGTAAGTGACAAACAGCGTGGGATAGATCGCCATATCGAAAACGGACGCTACCAGCGACAGCCATGCTTCCTGAAATCCCCAGAAATTTCCCATCGCGCGCCGCACCCAGGCATAATAGCCGCCCTCAAATGGCAGCGCGCTCGAAAGCTCGCCGATCATGAACGCGGTCGGAAGGCTCCAAAGCAGCGGGGTCAAAAGCAGGATGAGGATCCCTTTGCCGTACCCGGCGCCGTGCACGATGTCCTCGGTCCCATAGGTTCCGCCCGACACCATAAAGAAGGTGGCGGCGACCAAGGGCCAGAGCGTGAGGCGGATCGATTTTTTCCGGGAGCCAACAGCAGTGGCGGCAGACGTAAGGCCGGGCTGTTGGAAGTTAGGAGCGGTTGCAGTTGCCAATTTC
>JBAQJU010000080.1:0-3013 GCA_049300475.1 Terriglobales bacterium
CCGGAATACCGTCCGCTTCCATGCTGTTCAGGTCGGTGTAATCGGCCCCGACAATCGCCACCAGTGTCATGTCGAGCGGGCGCACGATCGACTCGGGAGTAATCCCATTCGCCTCGTTATAAGCCTGCTGAATCGCGCGTCGCCGGTTCGTCTCGTCCAGTGCGTGCTTCATCGAATCCGTCATGCGATCCGCATAGAGAATCGCCCGCCCGTTCAGATTGCGCGCGCATCGCCCAATCGTCTGGATCAGCGATCCCGCAGACCGCAGAAAGCCTTCCTTGTCCGCATCCAGAATCGCCACCAGCGAAACCTCCGGCAAATCCAATCCCTCGCGAAGGAGATTGATGCCGATCAGCACATCGAACTCGCCCTTGCGCAGATCGCGCAGAATCTTCACCCGCTCCAGCGTCTCAATCTCGGAGTGCAGGTAGCGGCACTTCACTCCCACTTCGCCGTAATACTCCGCCAGATCTTCCGACATGCGCTTGGTGAGCGTCGTGACCAGCACCCGCTCGTTGCGCGCCACCCGGTCGCGAATCATATGCAGCAGATCGTCGATCTGTCCTTTTACGGGACGAATCTCCACCGGTGGATCGATCAGCCCCGTAGGCCGGATGATCTGCTCCACCACCACGCCCGCCGACTTGGTCAGTTCATACGGCCCCGGCGTCGCCGAAACATAAACTAGCTGATTCGTCCGGTGCTCGAACTCTTCGAATGTCAGCGGACGGTTGTCAAGCGCCGACGGCATGCGGAATCCATACTCCACCAGCGTCTGCTTGCGTGAGCGGTCGCCGTGATACATGCCGTGGAGCTGCGGAACAGTCTGGTGCGACTCGTCAATGAACATCAGGAAGTCGCGCGGAAAATAGTCCAGCAGCGTCGGCGGAGGCTCGCCCGGCAGCCGCCCCGTAAAATGCCGCGAATAATTTTCGATGCCATGGCAATATCCCATGGCCTTGATCATTTCCAGGTCATACATCACGCGCTGATGAATGCGCTGCGCCTCCACCGTGCGTCCCTGCTTTTCAAGCTCAACCTCCCACCACGCCAGCTCCTTCTTGATCGATACGACCGCCGACGCCCGCGTCTCCTCCTTCATCACATAGTGCGTCTTGGGATAAATCGGCAACCGCATGTAGCGCTGCTTGACCGTCCCAAAGAGCGGATCGATCTGCGCGAGCGACTCGATCTCATCGCCAAACATCTCGATGCGATACGCCATATCGTCATACGTCGGATAAATCTCGATCACATCCCCACGCACCCGGAACGTTCCGCGCCGGAATTCACCTTCACTGCGCTCGTAGAGAATATCCACCAGCTTCCGCGTAATATCGCCCCGCTTGATCTTCTGTCCCTTTTCGACGAACAGCATCATCCCGTAGTACGCCTCGGGCGAGCCCAATCCGTAAATGCAGCTCACCGAGGCCACAATCAGGCAATCCCGCCGCTCAAACAGCGACCGCGTGGCCGACAGGCGCAGCTTGTCGAGCTCATCGTTGATGGTCGACTCCTTCTCGATATAAAGGTCTGCCGCCGGCACGTAAGCCTCAGGCTGGTAATAGTCGTAGTAGGAGACGAAATACTCGACTGCGTTCTGCGGGAAGAAGCTCTTGAACTCGTGATAGAGCTGGGCCGCCAGCGTCTTGTTGTGGGCCATGACCAGCGCCGGACGGTTGGCCGCCTCAATCACCTTGGCCATCGTATAGGTCTTGCCGGAGCCGGTGACCCCGAGCAGCACCTGGTGCTGCTCCCGATCGAATACGCCGCGCGTAAGCGCCTCTATAGCCTTTCCCTGGTCGCCTTGGGGCCGGTAGGTGCTGCTCAGTCTGAAATCCACCGCCTTATTATAGGGGAGGCTTGTGGAGACTGGTTCACAATGCACTAGTGTGTAATTTCACCCGGAAAGTGGCCTCAGGCTGGAAGTTTGTACTAAGCTGTTTACCCTAGAGCTGAGGAAAACACCCTCATTCCGTCCCTGTATCCCTGTAAATCAGCATCAGGGATTACCTTAGTTTTGGCGCTTTTCCTCACAAAAATCATATTCCTTATGAAATTTCACATTTTATTGATTTTAAACGGCCAGAGTGGCCTCCTGCATGCAAAATGATGCGGTCGAGCCGAATCCCAGCTGTGTTCCGGCCGTGCTGAACATGCCGCACTTTTGTGGCGACCGGACCACGTCTGCGAGGTGCAAGTATGGACGAGATGTTCAGCCAAATGGGGATCCGGGAGCGCCAGATCGTCGATCTTTTGCTCCAGGGATGCGATAACTCGGAGATTGCTCGCGATCTGAACATTGCCGAGCGCACCGTCAAAGCTTATTTCAACCGGATGTTCTTGCGGTTCGGAATCAAGGGTGGCATCAAGCGGGTCAAACTCGCGACTTTATTTTATAGGAGACAATTATGGCAGGAGAGGCAAGCCTCCGTGCGGCCAGCGAACGCGAATCATTCATCATTCAACGCGTAGCCGAGGGCTGCAAGAATAGCGAGATCGCCGATTCGCTCGGCACCACCGAGCATGTCGTGAAGAATTATCTGCGCCTGATCTACGACAGGTTGGGCCTCTGGAACCGCGTCGAGCTCGCGCTATGGTACGAAGCGCGGCGCTTCGAACAGGTCTACCACGCGTAATAAACCAGCCGTGTAGAGACGGGGCTCGCCCCGTCTCACGCCACGTAAACCGCACCATGTAAACAATGACGGCCTGTGCATGACCAATCGGCAGGCCGCATGATTTTCCCCTGTGCACCCCCGTCTACTCGGTGGTTCAAGCCTTTTGTCCGGCCCCAAGTTACTAGCGCACACTCCCAACCCTGGTCGCCAGAAACGATTTCACCACGATCTGGTTCGGCTGCATTCCAACCGGAATGATCGTCAGCAGCGAGTACTCCGAGGGCTCGAATTTTTTCCTCGGCGTGCGTTTCTGGATCACCGCCAAGTCCGACGAACCGGAATCGACCACCAGCAGGTAGTCCTGATTCTGCGACAGCGCCAGTGCGTCCGGG
>JBAQJU010000081.1:0-1666 GCA_049300475.1 Terriglobales bacterium
CTGTCCTTCATATCCAGACAATGCACCACTGCTACACCGCTGTGCTGCTCGGTGGAAGCGATGCCCTGCTGTCGGGGCATCCCGAATTCTGCCCTGAGCCCGTGCAGGTAGCCATTTCCGGCTCAACCTGGGGTGGCTCGATGTTGAAGCTGCAATACGTCGGGCGGGGCATGCATTTGGAATTTCGACACCCCGAATACCCAACCCCGATCATCACTTCCCCGATCCAGGAAATCCGCGATAACGCACAATTGCCCGCACTCGAACTGGACTCTCGACCGCACGGCGCCCACTCGTAAACGACCCCCCTCGCTCCTGCTAAGGTTGCTCGTCCAGCCATTGACTTGCCACCTTCGAGGCACTACCATTCCGGCCATCGGGCGCAGCGCCCGCACTCATGCCCCTGACTATCGAAACCCGAGAAGTCGCGCACGTTACCATACTGGATGTCCAAGGCCGCATCGTTCTGGGAGATGAGATTGGAGAACTCCGGGACGAGGTTCACAAGCTGATCGCGCAGGGCAAGAAGAAGATCATCCTCAACCTGGCTGCCGTGGACTACATCGATAGCTCGGGAGTCGGAGAACTGGTGGGCTGCTTTACGACTCTCCGAAACGCCGGGGGCGAGCTCAAGCTGCTCAACCTGAGCCAGAAGGTCCACGACATTCTGAATGTGACCAAACTCTACACGGTATTCGACATCCGTGACGACGAGTTCACGGCTGTGAAATCGTTCGATTATTTTTTTGCAAAATAGACTCGCCAACCGTCGTCACCTACCTCCGTTGCCTCCCCGGAACCGTGCTTGATACGCCCCAACCTGCATGGCGACGGCTATCATTCCTCAAAGCAAGATTCATGGGCCACGCAAGTTTCGTTGTGCGGGAGTCGTGCAGCTCGTGGAACAACGCAGTGCCAATCACGTCAACCTGGAGGCAAAGACTGCCCGGGAACAGATTTGGACGTCACACCAAAGTTTTCAAGGATGGACTTGCTCGCAATGCGAATGGAACTACCCGGTTCCAACCCTGCTGAACGATCCCGAAGCCAGAACTGCGTATGATCGCCTCGCGGCGGCGAAATTCCGCGATCACAAATGCGCCGATCAACTTTCCCGTCTCGCGCCGGCTAGCCACGACAGTTTCACCGCACGCCTTCGAAAATTGGTCGCGAGCGGATTTAAGCCGAAGGATGCGGTCGACCTCATGCTGCAAGAGGTCACGCTGGAATACCGAAATCAGCCTGCCACGCTCGCACAGGCAAAAGCCGAGGGAGAAGACTTCTTGCGGCGCGTTCGTGCCGGTCTGATTTGAATCGCAGAGCCGAGTCTGCCGTGACTAATTCTGAATCCCCATCTGCGTCAGGATGTAGGCATAGTCAAACGCCGACTCTTTCAGACGGTCGTAGCGTCCGGACGCACCGCCATGCCCAGCCGGGCTGAGATTCACTTTGAAGATCAGGATATTGTGGTCTGTCCGCGTCGCCCGCATTTTGGCCACGTACTTCGCCGGCTCCCAATACATGACCTGGCTATCGTTGAACGAAGTCTTGACCAGCATGTCGGGATAGGCTTTCGCCTCGATATTGTCGTAGGGCGAATAAGTGATCATGTACTCGTACGCCGCCTTTTCCTTCGGATTCCCCCATTCCTCGAACTCTCCCACCG
>JBAQJU010000082.1:0-5758 GCA_049300475.1 Terriglobales bacterium
ATCTCAAGTACAACAACCGCCGTCCCGAATACCTGCAAGCCTGGTGGAATGTAGTCAACTGGGAAGAAATCAACAAGCGCTATCAAGCATCGCTGAAGAAGTAGCCAACATTGCTCGTGTGGGGACGGGCGTCTCGCCCGTCCCAGCCGAGCGCAGCGTTCTTGACTCTAGCTCGTGTGGCGCGGGCGCCCTCGCCCGCGACCTCTGCGGTAAAACCTCTAAGGAAGTTCTGATCAAGTCCCTGGGTTCCTCTGTGAACTCTGTGGTTTATGCTTCTCGCCGGGCACTTATTCAGAGTCCCCTTAACATTAAAGAATCATTAATTTCACACCCGAACCAAAGCTCTCCTCCTTTCGCCGCTGGACCGATGGATGACGCCTGCCGATAATGAGTATCGAGTCTCATAATCAATGCCAGCCAATGAATACGATCTGGTCGTGATCGGCAGCGGACCTGCCGGTCAAAAGGGCGCGATCTGCGCCGCCAAAATGCGCAAGAAAGTCGCGATCATCGATCGCGAGCGCACCATCGGTGGCGTCTGCGTCCACACCGGCACCATCCCCAGCAAAATGTTCCGCGAAGCCGTTCTCTATCTCAGCGGCTTTCGCCAACGAACCTTCTACGGCCGCGGCTATGTCCTCAAAGACCGCATCGAGATGTCCGACCTCGTATTCCGCGCCCAGTCGGTCATGTCGCGCGAGGTCGAAGTCATCAAAGCCCAGCTCCGCCGCAACTACGTCGACACGTTTTCGGGCGATGCGCACTTCGCCGATCCTCATACCGTCGAAATTAGCAGCGCCGATGGTACCCAGCAAATTCGCGGTGAGCACATTCTGATCGCTTGTGGCACCCGCCCCGCGCACGACGACGGTATCCCCATCGACAACAAGAGAATTTTCGATTCCGATCAGATCCACTGCCTCGAAGAAATTCCCCGCGAACTCATCGTCGTCGGCGCGGGCATCATCGGCCTCGAATATGCCTCGATGTTCGCCGCTCTGGGAGTCAAAGTGACCCTCCTCGATCAGCGCCCCACCCTCCTCGACTTCGTCGACCGCGAAATTATCGAGAGCCTCTGCTTCCAGTTGCGCCAGCTCGGCACGGTTTTTCGCCTCGGCGAAAAAGTTGTCTCCGTCGGCTTCGATGACGACCGCTCCCAGGTTTTCGCCAAGCTCGAAAGCGGCAAAATCGTTCGTGGACAAGCTCTCCTCTACTCGGTCGGCCGCCAGGCTAATAGCGACAAGCTGAATATCGCCGCCGCCGGCGTCTCGCCCGATGGCCGCGGCAAGCTCATCGTCAACGACAACTATCAGACCACCATCCCTCATATCTACGCTGCCGGAGACGTCATCGGCTTCCCCGCCCTCGCCTCCACTTCCATGGAGCAAGGCCGCCTCGCCAGTTGCCACATGTTCGGCAAGCCCAGCAAAATGGTCTCGAATCTCATTCCCTATGGGATCTACGCCATTCCTGAAATTTCCATGGTGGGAGCGACGGAAGAAGAACTGACGAAGAAGAAAGCGCCTTACGAAAGCGGCCTCGCCCGCTATTCCGAGCTGGCCAAAGGACAGATGCTCGGCGACGAACAGGGCCTGGTCAAAATTCTCTTCGAACCCGACTCGCTCAAACTGCTCGGCGTCCACATCATCGGAGACCGCGCCGCCGAAATCATCCACATAGGCCAAGCCATCCTGGCCATGGGCGGCACCATCGAATACTTCCGCGACACCATCTTCAATTACCCAACCCTGGCCGAAGCCTACAAAGTCGCCGCGTTAGATGGCCTCAACAAACTCTAACCGTCCGTGTGGGGACGGCGCTGTGCCCGTCGGGGCCGAGCAAGAAAACCTCTGTGCTCCCCCGTGTACCCCGTGGTGCGTCCTTTTGCCGGCACCGGCTCAGAGTCCTAACCTCCGAAGAAGGCCTTAATCTCCTTCCAATACTTCCGCACGATAAAGTCCGTGCTCAAATGCCCGCCCCGCCGCAATAACGTCAACTTCGCTCCCGTCCTCTGCGCAAATTTCACGACGCTCTCGTAAGGCACATGCGGATCATTCTTCGCATGAAACATCATGATCTTCGAGGCGTCAATTTCATCGACATGATGAATCGGGTTGAAAAACGTTCCCGTATAGAGCTTCTTCCAATTGCGCTCCGATAACCGGTATCCTCGCCCGAACGCCGACCGAATGTAGGCCGCATAACTCGGATTCGACGTCTCCGCCTTCTCGGAAGCCCGCAGAATTCCCCAATCCACCACCGGACAATTGGCAATCACTTTTTTCACGCGGCTATCCAGCGATGCCAGAATGGCCGCCGCGCCGCCAAAGCTTCCGCCGATCACGAAGATTTCCGAAGCCCGCACCCGAAACCGCCGCCCAAACGCCAGTTCGCGAATTTCACCTCGAAGCCCGTCGATCACATCCGCAATGTCGACTCGCGGAGACCGCTCCAGAAACTCGCCTCCACTCTCCCACGTTCCACGATACCGCGGATAAAACACCCAATACCCCTTCGCCGCCAAAAACTCCGCCAAAGGCTGCTTGCGGGGGATCGAAGGCATCCCATCGCACAAAATAATCGCCTTCTGGATTTTCCCAGTGCGCCCAGGAGGCAGGAATTCCGTAACAATCTCTCGTCTGAATCGTGTCCTCAACATAAATATCGTCGCCTGTTGCTTTCCGCTCGGTCCTCTGTGGTCATGATTTTGACGTTCTTTCTCCTGTGTACCTCTGTGTCCTCCGTGGTTGTGATCTTGATTTCAATGTGCCCCTAATACACTCCCAGGTCCTTAGCCGAAACCCAGTTCCCCGAATACTCCTTTCCAATCTGCTCCACTAAATCCGCCTCCGGCAATTTTTCCAGCACCTGGTGATACACCACCAGCAGCTTCGGATGCGCCCGCCGCGCAATCTCTCCCAACTCCGTGGGAGAAGTGTGAAACGTCCGAAAATATTCCTTCCAATGCGGATCCTTCAACTCCTTCCCATGCGGATTGAAGACTTCATGCAGCAAAACGTCGCATCCATCGCAAGCCTTCACCACTTCATCGGTCGGCGCCGTGTCTCCGGAGATCACAATCTTCCGATCCTTCGTCTCGAATTTGTATCCGTACGCTTCTTTCCAGATCCCATGCTTGACCGGAAACGCCGTCACCGTCACATTCTCGTCCCGATACACCACGCCCGGCCGAATCTCATGCACATCCACCTTGTATCCAGTCGAGTTCGCCTGCTCCAGTCCGCGCCGCCGCACGAGCACATCCTCCGCCCAGGCTTTCTCGATGTGCGCAGTCATATTCTTCAGCCCATGCGGACCGTACGCCTCCAGCGGCTCCTTTCTCCCCAGCACCCACGGAGAAAAAATCAAATCGGGATACCCCAGCGTGTGGTCGGAATGCAAATGCGTAATAAAAACGATCGTCAATTTCTTGGCGTTCAGCGCCGCAATGCCGTTCTTCTCCGCTGCCGCCGCGCGCCGCACCACACCCGCTCCGCAATCCACCAGGTATGCCCGATCATTCACCACAATGGCAACCGCCGGCCCAAACCGCTCAGGGTCAGCCGCAGGTGTGCCAGTCCCCAGCACGACAACACGAGTTCGCAAAGCGACCTCCGGCGCCTGAGAAATTAGAGCGTCACCATCCCCAGCGAATCCAGCCGGACAAAATGCCGCGAACGCAAGTCCAAGAACAAGAAAGATTCTGCAGCCAAGCGGGCAGCTGAGTCCGCAACCGGGTCTGTAATCAAGAATCATTCAATCAACTTCCAAAATACCCACCGCAAAATGCCTTCTCTAAGAAACGTATTCTCTGGGAAATGCCTTCCCTAAGAAATGTCTTCCTGAGCGTAGCGGGGTATGCGAAGCGCGCCCCGCGGAGTCGAAGGACCCCTACCGCCAGCACGCACCGTGACCTCTTGGGTCTTCACCCGTCGTCAATCCGACCCCATAAAGTTTCGACCTTCACTTCTTCAATCTGACTTCTGACTTTTGACTTTGCCGCCCTTGACACCCCGCCCCGCAACTGGCTAAACTCCTTTTCCACCGCGCCTTTTCGCGGAGAACCCACGCTCCAACCAGCATCTGTTTTCTCGACTTCCAGGAGGCTCTCGTGATACTCCCCCGTTTCTCGAAATCCACCGTGTCTCTCTTTTTGCTCCTTGCGCTGTGTTCGACTCTGGCCTTCGCGGGTCCTATAATCGGTTCCTCCAACACCGCTACCGCCGATCCTCCCGTCCAGCACCCCAACACCACGCCCTGCCAGGTCGTTCTCTTCGACGGAGACCGGTTTGCTGGCTACAACGCCCAGCCCTTCTCGTATACACCGCCCGCGAATTGCCCTGCCCCATGGGGCAAGGTGATTCTCGTCGCCGATTTTTCCGTCAGCAAGGGTATCCAGTATGATCGCACCGCCAACATCTGGATCGGTCCCACCAACATTTATTTCGGCACTACCTCCGAACCCGATCCCAATGACAGCCGCCACTGGCAGATCCAGCGCGATCTCACGGACTACAGTTCCATCTTCACCGTCCCGCAGGAAGGCGCCGTCGATCTCGGCAACACTTTTAACAAGACCTATACCGGCCTGCTTCACGGAACCGCCACCGTCTTCTTTTATCCAATCGCGAAAGGCCAGACTGCGCCCGTCTCCGCCGACCAAGTCATCGGATTCTCCGGCGGATCCCTGGGAGGCACTGTCGGTCTCGGCAACTCCAGTTCGCTACTCGAGCAAACTCTAACTCTCCCCACCAACATCGAGCGCATATTTTTCGACGTCTTTGCCCAAAGCCAGAGCGGCGACGAATTCTGGTACACCTGCGTTCCCAACGACGTCGCCGGTGAACTGGAAAGCTGCCCCGGCACCGCCTTCCGCGAGTCCGAAGTCACCATCGATGGCACGCCCGCCGGCGTCGCGCCCGTCTATCCCTGGATCTACACCGGCGGCATCGACCCCTATCTCTGGTTCCCCATCCCGGGCGTTCAGACCCTGAACTTCGTCCCGCACCGCGTTGATCTCACGCCCTTCGCTGGACAGCTCGACGACGGCAATCCTCACACCATCGCCCTGAGCGTGTTCAACGCCGACAACTATTTTTCCGCCACCGCCTCGCTTCTGCTCTATCTCGATCACGGTTCTACCCTGGTCACCGGCGCCGTCACGCAAAACACGCTCACTCCGCCATCGCCCACCATCAAGGAGAACCTGAGCGTCTCCAAGAGCGGCAACGTCAGCGGATCAGTGAATACCTTTGCTAGCCATAACTTCCAGATCTCCGGATACGTCAACACCTCCCATGGCCCTGTCACTAGCACGGTCGCGCAAAATATCAACTTCTCCAACCTGCAGAAGTTCACAATCAACGGGCCGGTTTACGTGCAGGACATCACCCAGACCACGACCATCGACTCCACCTTCACGGTCGTGAACGCGGACGGAACTTATGTCGACAAGGTAACGAACGGCTGGCCCGTGACCGTCGACATTTCGCTCCTCTTCAATTCCGACGGGACGATAGACCAAACCACTGCCATCAACCAGAACTACGATCAGAATCAGGAAGAGACTCTCAATGGCCAGGTGACATCGTTCAACCAGGTGCATGACGGCGTCACCCCCACCGACACGCTCATCTTCGATTCCAACTTCAACCTCATCGGCAATGAGAACCAGTCGAGTGCGCAAAACTATTATGAATACAATCTGACCGGTTACTGCTACAGCCGCTCCATCACCGCCGCCAGCAATGTGCTGACC
>JBAQJU010000083.1:0-8740 GCA_049300475.1 Terriglobales bacterium
CCTTCACGGTCAATCAGGCGAGCCAGACAATCAGGTTCACGTGAGGCGGTCCGGCACAAGCGCCATACCACGGTAGCTTCACGATCGTGGCAACAACTGCGTCAGGAGTGCAAGTCTACTTCACGAGTACCGGAGTTTGCACTAACGTCGGCGCGAGGTTTCCGATGTTCCGCAATAACTTCTCGCGGCACACGCTTCGGGATGCCGCGTTCCCGCGGGTGCGCTTCATCGTTGTTAGACGACATCCCCGAAGATAACGTTGCGAAGAGTTACAGCCATCGTGAAGATCGCGGGCAGTGCAAAGTAGAGTGCAATAAGCGGTGTCATAAGTCTTCTCCTTACTTAACTAAGTTAAGTAGTTGGACGACGACCGCGGCCCTTCGAACGCCGGGACGTGGTTCGCACAGGTCTAAACCGCAAGGCTCGCAGTTTCAGGCATTCTGTTTGTCCCGAAAACGAAAGTACGTTGATCGCCATGTCCAAATCCTACGCGAACGTGGGAATTTGGACAGGTCCCGTCAGGACAATTCCGCCAGTAATCGAAGTAACGTCACTGAAGAGACCCAGCAACCGGAAATCCTATTGGTGGGCGAGAGTCCAGGTGGACTTGTTGTTCGACCAAAAAACCAAGCCCCGCTCGGAACCCGCTTGTTTGGTGGGTCTTAACGGGCTTGAGCTGACCTTGGTTTTGGTAGCGCTACCGGGAATCGAACCCGGGTTTGAAGATTGAGAATCTTCCGTCCTAACCCCTAGACGATAGCGCACTCGGGTGAGCTTCAAACTTCCACTTTATTCGATCACGATTATAACAAAGCACTTCGAAGTCCTCATTCGCTCGGAATCTCTTCGCGCGGCGGAATCCCGAATGATTCTGTGCCTTTGGGCGTCCGCCGCTCGACGTGTCGCATGTCTACAGTTCTGGAAGGGGCCACTTCTTTAGGAGTAGGAAAGCTTTCTCGTATTGTGGCGCAGCGATCGGCCTTCGGCTAATCCGTAGATTTCTTCGGCCAGATTCTTGGCGTGATCGCCGATGCGCTCCAGCGCCTGCGCCGCGAGCAGGATGTCGAAGTTCTGCTGGCTCGCCGGACCGCACGGCGCGGCCAGATGCCTGTGAAACAAGGCATGGCACACGCGATCGACCTCCGGATCCGATTGCAGCACCTTCTGCGCGTGCGCGGGGTCGCGGGTGAGGAAGCCCTGATGAACCTGCTCCAGCATTTCGCAGAGCAGGGAAGCCATCTCGACCAACTGCCGCAGATCGGCGGCCGGCAATTTTTCGCGGCGCGACTCAAGCTGCATGACCGCGCTATAGGCAAGGTCTCCAATGCGTTCCAGGTCGGTAATGAACTTCAGGCAGGCCAGCAACTCGCGCGCCTTGGCTTCGCCGACGCGCGTGATCGCGCCCGGAAGTTGCTCATCGATTTTGCGTTCGATCTGGTCGAGTTCTTTTTCACAATCCTTGATGGCGAGGAAAGCCAGCCGCGATCCGTTCGCGAGCGAGTCACGGACGTTGAACACCGCATCGCGCGCAATCAGGCAGGCGCGCAGAACCATTGCGGAAAGTTCGTCTTCCGGCAATTGCTCGGCTGTGCTCGGAGCGGGACGCGCGTGCCTCGGTTGAGTTCTCGGCTTCGCTGGCATCGGAGTCGTAATCCAGCATAGAACGCAAACGTGAAAAGAACGTGAAAAATTCGGCTGCTAGCCTCTGGCTGCTGACTTCCAGCGCTCAACCCTAAGCTCTACCTGGCCCCACTTTACTTCTACGCTTGGCTGGGGGTACCCCCCTCCTCCCTCATGGGTCTATTGGAATCATAGACTTAACGATTTTTCCCTCGCAAAGTATTGAGCGGAAATCAGTTATAGGCAAAGTATTGAGCGAATGGAACTTAGCTCAGAAATTCTGCGCGTTTTGTCCGCAAAGTATTATGGAATAAAGACTTAGTAATAAAGTATTGTGGAATAAGGAGTTACTTGTTCCCGTTTTCACCATTTTCGGTCCCGACACCCTTACGTATTGAACTTGGGCAGGTTTAACCAAGCCAGTTTGTCAAAGAACGAATGGAGAGAGCTCATTGTGGGTCCTACGTCTATTATCTTGGGTTTCCTAGAGGCTAAGTCAAGCGATTTCGTCTGGGGTCAGAGGATCTGGGTGCTAGTCTTCGACGGGCCCCTGATTTTTGGGTAGCCGGAATGTGAGATCTCAAGCGGGGACGCCACCGTGGAATCCCAGGTCTCAAACGCGAGACCTGGGGCACCCGCACTCCGACGTTTGGCGAATAATGGGCGAACAAAATATTTGTTGGAATACAAACATGTACGTACAAGCTGTGTACAGTCAACAAACGAAAACGGGTTCGGAGATTTCCAGGGGGTGAAATGGGGCTTGACAAAGTGTGATAAGGATCATCGCGAATAGTGCTTCACCGAAAGCGAAATAGGCAAGCCCACGAAGAACCAGTGCTCCACGAATTCGGTTGCTCTGTGGATGAACGAGGGATGCCCGTGGGGAGCGGCGGAGAGTGGGAGGACGATCCAATGCATGAAAAGGTAGACGAGCGCTCCGAAGATCATGCCGCAGAGGACGGGCCGATCGAGTAGGAACTTAAGGCGGCGGCTGGCCAGGTAGAAGACGGTGGCGGCGCCGAGGGCGATGACGAAGTGGAGGACGACTCCCAGGGCGGCGGTGGGAAATCCTCCGAAGTAGGCCTTTATGCCGAGCACGCCGGTGGCAATGGTTTGCGGGATGAGGATGGGCTCGCGCGGGCTGTAAACGACGATCGCGTAGGCGAGGTCGAGGATGCCGGCGATGAGTCCGCCGACGAAAATGGCAGGGAAGGGACGCGGAATTGCGGCCGAAGCAATCCTGCGATTGGCGTTTACAGACTTTGCCATGTGGAGTCTCTCTCACTTGTGTGCGTTCTGCTATTCAATCACCTCTCTGATGTGGCAGCAAGCGCCTGGTAGGGTCGAGGCGGGAAGTGTCTACAACACGATTTGGACGTTGGTTGAAGGCGGAACGGTGTTTGGAAGCTGAATTTGAAAATTTGCGGATTGGATGCGTTGCTCGGCCCTTAGACGATGGCGTCCGGGGCTCGTGAGTCTTGCCGGGATCGAGCTATCTTTTCTCTGACGCAACGGCCTTTGCTTCGGCTTGCTTGGCCTCCTGGCTGCGATGGAGGCCTTGGTAGGCTCTCGATAGCAAATGCCAGGCAGCGGCATTCTTCGGATCGGACTTAGTAAGTTGCTCTAAGTCGGGCGCGGCGGCGGCGAAGTCTCCCTTCATGATTTGAGCTTCAGCTAGGCCCAGGCGTCCTTCGGTGTTATCCGATTCCACTAATAGAGCAGCTTCGAACTGATCTTCTGCGTTGCGGGCGTCGTTGAGGCGGAGGTAGACACGCCCGAGTAAGAGGCGGGCACTCATCTGGCCGGGTGCGAGTTTGAGACTGGCTTCGAGCGCGTCGCGCGCTCCTGCGAGATCGCCGGATTTTTCCAGCGCCTCGCCCGCTTCGAACGCGGCGGTGGAATCGTCGAGACGCAACTGGAGTGCGCGCTTAAGATGAGTCGCGGCTTTGGAGTAATCCTGAGCAGCGAGTTCGAGCTCACCCAGTTGGCGGAGCGCGGTGGACGAGTTGGGGTCAATCTGAATCGCTTTTTCGAGATAGCGGAGCGAGTCGGACGTGCGGCCGTCATCGGACGCCAGCATGGAATCGTGAAGCAGGTTCTGCACTTCGATCTTGTCTTTGGGATCGGGTAAATTGGCGGCGGTCTGCGTGCTTGCAGACGGAGCGGGCAGCTTCGCTTTCCACTTCGCCATCTCGGCCTCGAGTTCGGCTTGCGAGCCTCGCGGGCGTTGGGCATTTGCGCTCTGGGGTGTGTAGAGGTTCTTCAACTCGCGGGGATCGGCCTGGAGTTCGTAGAACTCGGGCTTGGGAGCTTCGATGAACTTGGCGCTTTCTTCGCGCACTGCGCGCAGGGGAGCCCATCCCCAGCGCAGCGGATAATCGGTTTCGCCGAAAAGCTCGCGGGCGGGCTCGCTTTCGCCGTCTTTTTTGTTGATGAGCGGAACGAGAGATTCGCCGTTGAGTTCTGTGGGCGCGGGTGTGTTGGTCAGCGAAAGGACGGTGGGAAGGATGTCGGTGGTGCGCACCAGCGCGTCGATGACCATGCCGTGATGGGCTGTGTCCGGCATCTTGATGATGAGTGGAACGTGGAGGGTGGAGTCATAGAGAAAGAGACCGTGAGTCTGTTCTCCATGCTCGCCCAGGCCTTCACCGTGATCGCCGACAATAATGATGATTGAATTTTGATAGGCGCCAGACTTCTTCAGCGTCGCGATGAAGTGACCGAGGGCGGAATCGGCGTAAGCGATCTCACCGTCGTAGAGATGCGAAGCGTATTTTTCGGAGAAAGGCGGCGGCGGCTCGTAAGGATCATGGGGATCGTAGAGGTGGACCCACATGAAGCGCGGGGCGGAGGGATTGCTCCGGGGGTGGTGGTTGAACCAGGATTCCGCATGCTGGACGACGGTTGCGGCGCGGCGTTCGACGCGTCCCCAGCGCTCTTTAATATTGGGCGTGTTGGGCTTGGCGGGGAAGTTGTCGTAAAAATCAAAGCCGCGATCGAGGCCGGGAGCGAGTCCCTGGCTGTCGAGGATGATGGCTCCGATGAAGGCAGCGGTTTGATATCCCTGCTTTTTGAGAAGTTCAGCCCAGGTGACGTGCTGGGGCGAGAGAGGAACTCCGAAGTCGGTGACGCCGTGGACGCTGGGCAGAAGGCCCGTGAGAATTGTTGTGTGAGACGTGTTGGTGATCGGGCTGTGCGTAAAAGCTTGCGTGAAGCGGATGCCGTCGGCGGCGACGCCGTCGATGGTGGGAGTTTCAACCTGTTTGTATCCGTAGCAGCCGACATGATCGGCGCGCAGAGTGTCAATGGTGATGAGGAAGACGTCGGGCTTCGTTGGGGAGATGGGCGCGGAAGTCTGCGCGCAGAGCGGGATTCCGAGGGACGCGAGGGCGACGAGGAGCGTGGCGGATCTCGCGGCATATCTTGCGGCATGTCTCGCGACATATCTCGCGACATACCTTGCGACAAGGCTCGCGAAGAAGATTGTGGCGAAGCGAGTGCGGGGGCCCATCTCGGTCAGCCTATCACAATTATTCTCCTCATCATTCCCGCGCGAGTGGGGCGGATGACGATGCGGGTCATACGATACACTGAAGGCATCCATGATGTTTATTTTTCGCCGCCTGGCGGTCATCCTCATCCTTTTCCCTTTCCTTGCGGCTCTCACGGCGTTGCCAGTCGCCTCGGAGAATCCTGTACGCGCATCCGCGCAAAAGGCCGCCAAGCCTGCCATGAACGTGGTGCTGATCACGATTGATACGCTGCGCGCGGATCATGTCGGCTGCTACGGATACAAACAAATCAAGACTCCGAATATCGATGGGCTGGCGGCGGACGGGACGCGCTTTGAGCGGGCCTTCGCGGTGGTGCCGGTGACTCTGCCGTCGCACACCACCATGCTGACAGGGACGTATCCGATGCTGAGCGGGATGCACGACTTCAGCGTGAACAAGCTGAGCCCGACGCAGCCGACGCTGGCGTCGGTGTTGAAGCAGGCGGGATACGCGACGGGAGCGGTGATTGCGGCCGCAGTTCTGGACTCGCGATTCGGATTGAACAATGGATTCGACTTCTATTACGACCACTTCGACTTCAGCCGGCTGGATGAGAAGAACCTGGAAGAGATGGAGCGTCCAGGCAACGAGGTGGCCGATGTTTCGCTCGACTGGTTGGGAAAAACCTGGTTGGGAAAGACCACGCTGGGAAAGAACTCACAACAGAAATTCTTTTTGTGGATGCATCTGTACGATCCGCATTTTCCTTACAACCCTCCCGAACCGTACAAGCACGAGTATGCCGACCGGCCCTATGACGGAGCGATTGCATTTGCCGATGCACAGGTGGGGCGACTGGTGCGCTATTTGAAGGAGAAGGGAATTTACGAGAATACGGTGATTGTGCTGGCCGGCGATCATGGGGAAAGTTTGGGAGAACACGGAGAAAAGACGCACGGGTTTTTCATCTACAACGCGACCATGCATGTGCCGCTGATTATTCGGGTGCCGGGAAGTCCGGGGGAACAGACGGTGGCAGATCCGGTTTCGCTGGTGGATCTGATGCCGACCGTGCTGGGAGCGGTGGGAGTGGAGGTTCCGGCGGACGTCCAAGGGAAGAGCCTGCTGGCGCAGGTGCGCGGCAGCAACGCCGAGACGGCGGCTGAGCGGGATCGCAACTTGTATGGAGAGACGTATCTTCCGCGGATTCATTTCAACTGGAGTGAACTGCGCGGCGCGGAAAATACCAGGTATCACTTCATCGATGCGCCGAAGCCGGAGTTGTACGATCTGGCCAAAGATCCGGGAGAGAAGCATAACCTGCTCGGCGAAAAGAAGGCGGTGGCCGAGGAGATGCGCGCGAAGCTGGCGGCGATGATTCGCGACTACAGCGCGGGCAAAGAACTGGCGGAGAAGACGGGGCTGGATCCGGCACTGATGGAGCGGCTGAAGTCGTTGGGGTATGCGGCATTTTCGGGAGGCGGCGATGCCAGTCGCGACCGCACGATCAACGGTCGAGACTTGCCGGATCCGAAGGATCGGATTGGCGCGTATGAGGAGTTTTCGGACGCGATGGCGGCGAGCCAGCATGGACGGTACGAGGAGTCAATTGAAAAACTGAAGTCGATGATCAAGACCGAGCCGAACTCGGTTCCGGCGCATTACATGCAAGGGCTCAATTATTATCGGCTGAATATGTTTTCGGCGGCAGCGGTGGAATTGCAGAAAGTGGTGGATCTGAGTCCCGATTACGCGCTCGCGGTTTTCAATCTGGGGATGGCACAAGCGCACGCCGGGCAGAGCGATGCCGCGATTGGCACTTTGCAACGGGCGCTCGAACTCGACGGGACGAATTTTGAGGCGGCGTTCAATCTGGGCGTGGTGTACATACAAAAACGTGATCTGGAACACGCCGCGGAGGCCTTCCGGAAGTCGGTGACGGCAAATCCGGAGTTTGCGCGCGGGCATCGGGCGTTGGGGGAGACGCTGCTCTATCAGGGGAAGACTGATGAAGCGATCACCGAATTACGGCGTGCGGTGGAACTGGCGCCGGACGAGCCGGCAATGCATGAATCACTGGCCAAGGCGCTGGACGCGAAGGGGCTGACAGCGGAGGCCGAGGCGGAGCGGCGGCGCGCGGGAAAGCCGGGGCCGCAATGACGGTGGGGAAGAGAGTAGGGGGCCGAGCTCCCTCGACTGCGCTCGGGATTTCGGCGCGCGGCTTGGAGGCCGCGCAAACGCCTCAACTTCGACTCCGCACGATCATCGCTTCGCGAAGATCGTGCTCCGCTCAGGGTGACATCCGATTATTTCAATCGGTCGCGAGACTCGCCACGGTCGTGCTGATTGCGGCAACCGCTTTCAGTCAGGTTGTTGCCAGCCAGGCGAGCAACAGCGTCGGGAGAGCGGACCCCGCGGTTCACAGAGTTGCCAGGCCGAGCGTGCGGAAGCCGAGCGTTATATTGATCACCATCGATACGACACGCGCGGATCACGTGGGATGCTACGGCGCGCGGGATGTGAAGACTCCCACGCTGGATTCGCTAGCTCATGATGGGGTGGTGTTCGAGCGGGCAATTTCTCAGGTTCCCTTGACGTGGCCTTCCCACGCAGTGATTCTGACCGGGACCTATCCTTTTCAAAATGGGGTGCAGGACTTTACGGGGCAACCGCTGGGCGCCCAATTTCGCTCGGTGGCGCAGGCGTTCCAGAAAGCGGGGTACGCGACGGGAGCGGTGGTGAGCGCATTTGTGCTCGACCGGAGCTGGGGACTGGCACGTGGGTTTGATTTCTACGATGATGCATTCTCGGCGAAGACGTTTCAGATAAAGGAAACGGGATTGGTGGACCGCCGCGCCGGTGAGAGCGTGGCGCATGCGATTGCGTGGTTGAAGAGGACACCGAGGCGGCCGTTTTTTCTCTGGCTGCATCTCTATGATCCACATAGCCCGTACGATCCGCCGGAGCCATACAAGACGGAGTACAGCACGCACCTCTACGACGGCGAGATCGCATACGCGGATCACGAACTGGGCAGTTTGATGACATGGCTGAAGCAGAATCATCTGTACGATTCTTCGCTGATTGTCATGCTGAGCGATCACGGGGAATCGTTGGGCGAGCACGGGGAAGCCGAACACGGATTTTTTGTCTACAACGCCACTGTGCACGTGCCGCTGATCGTGAAACCGCCGGCGGGAAGCGGGATTCCGGCGGGGCGCAGAAGCGAGCCGGTAGAAACGACCTGGGTGGGACCGACTCTGCTGCAAATGGCGGGCGTGAGGGATGTAATACAGAAACAATTTCAGTCGCCGGCGTTACTGGACACGAAGCCGGCCAGCGGGTCCGCCGAAGAGGATCCTGCATACAGCGAGACGTTTTATCCCTTCAGTTCGTTTGGGTGGAGTCCGCTGCACGCGCTCGAGACGGCGCGATTTCACTTTATTGAAGCGCCCCAGCCGGAGTTGTATGACCTCCAAAGCGATCCCGGAGAAATCCACAACATTGCGGGCGAGCAACCGGCGACAGTGGCCGTGCTGCGGGGAAAATTGCAGGCACTGCTAGCGCGCATTCCGTTTCGCGGACAGGAAGGGGCGGCGGGGAATTTAAGTCCGGAGGCGCAG
>JBAQJU010000084.1:0-4487 GCA_049300475.1 Terriglobales bacterium
TGACGCGGAGTTTAGGGCATTCTTCTATCCGAAACAAGACCCCACTGTTTCTCTTCCGAATCTTCCCGGTCCCCAGTGTCTGAGCGGGTTGTTAGGCATGTTTCGGATTCTGACCTTAGAGGGGGCAGGTAGCGCTCCAAAGCCCCTAGCTCGTCCCTGAAGGGGCAACATCCGCGACGCCCCGCGTATTTATTGGCGATTTCGCATTTTTTTGATCCGCGACAAGCGATTCCTGTTGCCCCTCGGAAAAGTGGGCCGGACCCGCATAAACACTGGCTTGTTGCCCCTGTTGCCCCTTTTCAGCGTCCATAGGGAGGTATCTGGCCCACGATTCCTCAAAGTCTGCACGGAGATAGCCCTTTCGCGTTGCACTCCCGAAGCGCACGTCTTTCGGGCGAATGCTGAAGGGCAGGAGCAATCGTGAAAGCCCGTACGGGGACAGAGGCTTTCCACGATCACACTCAGACCACGGTGAAGTTTCAAGCCTCAACAGTTCTTTGAGTAGGTCGTGAGTGGAAATTCTCTCAGCGCCAGAGGTAGATAGTACATGCCGGATGTCGGCTAGCAAGGCGACGCCTTGGGAACCCTCTTGCCGCTCGGCAACGTTGCCACAGAGCGCAATCAGCGCACGTTCGGCCCTATGGGGCCAGTCGCCTGCCGCGCAGTGGGCAATGGCCAGCAGGGGCTCGCAAACGTCCTGCTGACGGTCGTTTAGTTCGTCGGACAATTGAGGTTCCGCTTCCCGCAAGCGGGAGAGGTTCTGCTCCGTCCAATCGGAAAGAAGCTGGCGCAGTTGCTCGGCCTCCGGTTTCACTTTCATCTTGCGGAAGCGCTGGCGGTGATCGTTCCGCATTGCCCGCTTGAGTCGGATCGGGATGGCCCTATCTTGGACTGTTGCGGGCAGCCTGCCGATCCCGGCAATGGCCTTCGGTGAGAAAGTCGAAAAGTCGCGAGATTCCCAATCGTTTCCGTTTGGGACACACATCGAATAGGCTCCATCCCGTTCAAACCCGGTGTTGAGGATGCCGCGCAGCTTTTCGGAGTAGTCGCCTTGGTTGAATGCCGCGTCCGACTCGTCGAGTAACAGCGTTGGGTGGTCCTGTTCCGTCTTTCGCACCAACGCCGCGCCGGTAACCCTTCCTGTAAACCAAGGCTTAGCCACCAGCAACCGCAGCACTTCAAGCAACCGGGTTTTGCCGGAGCGAAGCACAGGAGAGTTGATGTCGAGGTATGGAGTAAAGTCCGCCGCTTCGACGGCGTGAGTATGAACGATCCATAGGGCGCAAACGTCGGCCTGTGATGGAGAGAGAGAGACAAAACGGCAAATGAATGTACTCAGCCTGTCTAACAGCGATATACCACTTGGAGTGTCGGAGGCCTGAGCCATCGGCGGTACCTATCCTCTAGTCCCTTCTACCAAGAAGCGGGAAACTTCGTCGGGGTGAAACAGCAATCTGCGGCAGATCCGCACAGGCCTGAGTTTCCCCTTCCGAACCCACGCCCTGACAGTGTGGGGACTCACGCACAAGGCGTTCGCGACTGCGAGCAGCGTGAGCAACTGAGGAATATGCTCGGCCATCACTTACCTCGCTGCTTGAGGCGTGCTTCGATTTCAGCAACAGGAATCCGCCAGCGGCCAGCAACTTTCTCGGCCTTCAGTCGCCCGGCGTAAACCATGTCGTAAACCCATCGCAACGTGCAGCCGAGCCTGCGGGCGGCGGTTGGCACTGATAAGAAGTTTTCGTCCTTTGCCATTTTTACTCCTTGAGCTAACTGTTGTTGCTGTTGTACCATTACATTATTAGCTATGCAACGTTTTCGTAACAATACCGTAACAGCCATTCCGATATTGATTCCGTGCTCCCGCGACGAGCAACAGGGCGAAGCAACATTCGATCAGTTCACAGGCGCGGTTCGCGAAGTCACAGGCGAGGACTTCAGCACAAAAACGGGCAGGCATAGGAAATTCCTAGATTCCATGCGAGAGGACGAACGCCAGCATTTCGCCGCTGTTGTCCGCCTCCTGAAAGCGATTGAGAGGCATGATCGCACTGCGGCCGATAAGGCTCGGAACAAGCTTTCGGAATTACGGGAGGCGACCGCCCCTCATGAGCAAGGGGAGTCGAAAGAGGTAGGTGAGGAACTCGGAAGGTTACTGGCTCCTTACTGGAGGATGCGGCCAGATCAGGGCAAAGAGGCTTTGGAGATATTCGAGGGGCGGCGCTGGCCGCCACACATCGCCAAAGATGAGGCTAGAGTGCTCTCGTTTGAAATCTCACGCACGCTTGCGTCAGGGGTTGATCTCGTCTTTTGGTGGACGGGGGAGAGATTTACTCCCGCCCTCTTCTGCCATAACCCCAAAGTAGCGCCCTATGTTTACATCTTGACGCGCAAAGGGTGGAACGTTTGTCCGCACTGCGGAACGTTCTTTGAACAGCAGCGCCGCGACCAAGACTACTGCTGCATTGCCCACCGTGAGGCGCACCGCGTTGCGCGATGGAGAGCGGCGCAGCGGGCAAAGAAACCGAATCCCAACAGAAGCAAATCGAAAAGGAAGGCAGGTAAGCATGGCACTCAAAAAACGCGGTAAGACATGGCACTGCCATTTCGTGGTCAACGGACAACGATTCCGGCAGTCCCTTGAAACAACGGATTGGCGAGAAGCGCAAGCCAAAGAGAAGGAACTGATAGCGGCTGCCTCGGAGGGGAGGCTGCATCAGACCTCTACGACCTTGGCCCGGCAGCCGTTCGGACTGGCGGCAGACGATTACGTGACGGCCCGCAAACTGGAACTGGCCCCGGCCAGTCAAGCCAAGGAAAAGCAATTGCTGGTGCAGTTGCGGGCCTACTTCAAACAGGAACCGCTGAAAGCGATCACGGCGAAACGAATCACAGAGTACCGGGCATGGCGGGCAGAGCAGAACGTTGGGCCTGCCACGCTCAACGCGGAGTTGGGGATTCTCCGGCGCATCTTGAAGCGGGCGAAACTCTGGGCGCGTGTTGCTGACGATATACGCCCGCTGCGCGAGCCTTCGACTATCGGGAAGGCTCTTACCGAGGAAGAAAAGCAGCGACTTCTCAAAACGGCTGTAATGCGGCCTGAGTGGGAAACGGCTTACCTTGCTGCGATCTTGTGTCTAAATACCACTGCAAGAGGCTGTGAGTTAAAAGGGCTGCAATGGTGCGACGTGGACTTATTCAATCGCACTCTAACAATTCGCAAGTCCAAGACGGCTGCGGGCGAACGGATGGTTCCGCTCACCGACGTTGCGCTTTCTGCTCTTGCAAGGCTGCGCCGGAGGGCGGAAGGTTTTGGAACGGTGGAGTCGTCGCATTACGTGTTTGCCGCCTTCGTTCCCAAGTTCAAGTTCAACGGCAAACGAGTTGTGGACTACAACGTCACTGGCTTTGATCCGACGCGGCAAATGAAAAGCTGGCGGACGGCCTGGAGGACGCTGACGAAGAAAGCAGGCTTGCCGGGTTTTCGGTTCCACGATCTGCGGCATTGTGCCATTACCCAGCTTGCGGAGAACGGCACGTCGGATTCAACGATTATGGCGAATCGCTGGTCACGTGAGCCGTCGCATGTTGGAACGCTACAGCCACGTGCGGATGGAAGCGAAGCGAACGGCGATGGAAGCCCTTGCGGTGAGCACCAAAACGGCGGGTTATGACACAAACCATGACACAAACGCCAGCCCGGTAACTACTCGCCCCGTCTAAGTCGTTGGGAGATTTGGTGGACCTGGTCGGGATCGAACCGACGACCTCTTCCATGCCATGGAACGACTAAAATCGCAACTTGCTGACGGCAAAGGCTTTAATAGTCGGACGAGTCGGCGAAAACCGCTAAAATCGGCGTGTTTTGCTACCAAAATGCTACCAAAACGCGTGCTACCAATTTGCTACCAAACTGGTTTGGGCCGAGGGCTGACCGCGGGGGACAGCCCTTTTCTACTTCAATGATTGTCCCATTGAAATTCATTTGAAATCAACAATGACCACAGCAGCGTCCTTCGCATGGCGCGCGGCTGTCGATGTTCTTACTAATCCTGACTATCGATTTTTGCGCGGAGCATTCTTGCAATGGTGTAGTCTCGCTCGGATACGCGCCAGTGAAATTCGCGCGGACTTGACGTTTGACTTTCACCGCAACGCCGTTTTGCTCAGAGTTGCTCGATGAATTTTTTCGTCGCGGTTACCGATTACGACTGGTTCCAATTACATGCGTCCAAGTCTCGAGTGGATGAAGTAAATTTCTGGCGCCCATCGCCTGAGGCGTCATTCAAAGCACTCAGCCCAGGCCAAATGCTGCTGTTTAAGCTTCATTCGCCGCGCAACTTCATAGTCGGTGGTGGGTTCTTCACCCGTTTCATCCAACTGCCACTCTCGCTCTCGTGGGAAGCTTTCGGCGAAGGCAACGGCGTTCGATCTCTTTCGGAAATGCGTGACAGGATTGCGAAATACAGGCGCGTACCCATCGAACC
>JBAQJU010000085.1:0-5082 GCA_049300475.1 Terriglobales bacterium
TTTGGAAACGTCAGGATTGTATGGGTCAAAAGATCACATCCTGCAAAGACGCCGCGCAGTATAATCCGCGTGTCTACCGTTGCGATGCTCTGTGCATTCGCAAATCACCTTTTCTCGTTAACTTTTCTTTCTCTAATTAATTTGATTGGGAGGAAACGATGCCCCACGATCTAGATCCCGAGTTGGACCGGCCTCAACCCCATCGACATAGTTGCGGAAGCCTCTTCGGATGCGGCGAAGAGCAGGGCACTGGTGTGTTCCGCGAAGACATCAAGGATGCCGCATTTACCAAACGAGCCGCGGACCGGCTGCTGCACATGAACGAGATGAATCAGGAGCAGCTCGACGGCTGTCTGAACGCGCGCGGCGTTTCCCGTCGCCGGCTGCTGCGCGCCAGCAGCTTTATGGCCGCGCTGGCGGGAATCGGACCCTGGTTTAACAAACTGGCGTATGCCAAGGGCACCGATGGGGCAGAAGGATTCGGCGGCGGCTCCGCTGGAGGGCCCAAGGGAGCGCCGAAGAAAGACAAGAAAGATAAAGACGACGAGGGCCGCGTCCACGTGGTCGAAAGCAATGACAAGACCGTGCGCCTCGGAATCTACGACACGAACCTCGATCCGATTCTCAAAATCGACTCCGGCGATACGATCAGTTACGTCGACACCTGGTCGCACTTCCTGAATCAGTTGCAGCCGGGCGTTCCGGTGGAGACGCTGGCGAACCTCCGGCTGAGCAATCCGGGACACGGGCCGCATTCGATCATCGGTCCCGTCTACGTGAATGGCGCCGAGCCCGGCGATGTGCTGGAAGTGCGTTACAAGCGAATTCGTCCGTTTGACTGGGGAGCTGTGTTCAACAATCCGGGGAAGATTGGAACCGGGCTGCTGGCGCAGGATTTTCCCGAAGGGCAGGTCAAATACCTGAAGGTCGATTTTCCGAACATGACGGCGGAGTTCAACAAGGACATTCATGTGCCACTCAAGCCTTTTCAAGGGACCCTGGGCGTAGCTCCTCCCGACGGTTTCTTCCCTCCGCTCAGCCCGGGAGTGACCAACTCAGTTCCTCCAGGCCCCCATGCCGGCAATGTCGACCTGAGCGAAATGGGCGAAGGCTCGACCATGTTCATTCCGGTGTGGAAGCCGGGAGCGCTGATCTTCACCGGCGATTCCCATGCGGTGCAGGGCGATGGCGAAATTAATCTCTCTGCGCTCGAAACGCGCATGAAGGAATTGCGCATCCAGGTGGTGCTGCACAAACAGAAGAATTTTGCCTGGCCAATCGCAGAAACCGAAACTCATTGGATCCTGCTGGGTCTGGACAAGGATCTCAACGTAGCCATGACCTCAGCGGCGCGCAACGCAATCAACTTCCTCGCTACTCGCGCCGATCTGACCAAGCACGACGCCTATGCATTGTGCAGCATCGCAGTAAGTTTCCGGGTGACGCAGGTGGTGGACATCGTGCGCGGGGTGCATGCCATGATCCCGAAGAGCCTCTTTTCATCGGACCTGCGCCGGCAGATCGTCGTCGTTTAGTGCATGCGGTTTAGCGCGGGTTGTTTAGGGTTATGTGACAAAAGAAATGTCTACTGGACGGGCTCGACTAGCAACACCACGAACGAGCCCGGTTCCACTTTTCTATTTTCGCGCGTGCCTGATACGTTCGCCGTGACTGTGAAGAGTTGGTGAGTCTTTTTGTCCAGAGCCATGGTACGCGCTCCCTTTTGGGTCGCGATGGTCTGGACCACGCTGAATTTGTCAGGGCCATCTTCCTTGATCACGGTGATCGTGCCGTCACCAGCCGAAGCAAATGCCAGGTCGTGATCGGCGTCGAAAGCGGTAGCATCGCAGCCTGCGCCGATCGCTGGCGTCGCCACAAGTTTCCCGGTATCCGCGTTCACAATCGCCATCTTCTTATTGCCGCCACATCCAGCAAATAGCCGCCGGTGCTTGCGGTCGATTGCGAGGCCGGTGGGCTCTTCGCAATCCGCAAGTTTCCAACGCGATTTCACGGCGAGCTTCTGCGGATCGAAAGCGACGATTTCCGAAGTGTCCTCGATATTCACGAACACGGTGCCCTTTTGGTCGCTGGCAGCAAACTCTGGCTTCCCGCCCAGTTCGAGCTTGCCCACGACTTCGCCTTTGGAGGCATCAATGGCCGTCGTGTCATGACCCTTTCCGTTGAAGGTGAAGACGCGCTTCGAGAACGGATCGTAGAGAATGGCATCCGGTCCGTTGCCGACTTTGACTTTCTTTTCTACGGCGAGCGACTTGAGATTGAATACGCTTACCGTATCTTCGCGGCCGTTGCTGGTGTAACCGCGACCATTGCGGTGGTCGAATGCGATGCCGTGGACGCCTTGCGTGTCGGGAATTTCGCCGACCTGTTTACCCGATGTCGTGTCGATGACCATGACGCGCGTGGCGCGTGCGATGAACAAGCGATGGCTGTCGCCGTCGGCTTTGAGGTAGTCCCATCCGCCGTCGCCGCCCAGCTTCCAGGTCTGGACGACCTGGTAGTCCGGTCCAACCTTATCCGCCCCAGCCTTATCGGCCCCAGTCGCTAGGGCCGCCGTTGCCGCGAACAGCAAAGAGATCCATAGTGCTTTTTTCATATTCTTCCTTGTTGGTCTGATCTAGAAGAGGCATCCGACATTCGCTGCCATGACCTGCGGGAACGTCCGATTTCGGCCGAACACCCCATGAAAACCGCCAAGAACCGGATTGTACATCGGCCTGGCTTGGCGACGGGTCGCGCGCGTCCAAAGGCGGTCCACAATTGTGCAAAGAATTGCCCTCTAACCGGTCCAGGCCGCGCCAATCCGCCATTTCGGCGTATCCAAGTTTGGTATAGGGGTTGCTTCTATCCGGGTGGGGAAGTTGGCATCCGCGGCACGTTCGCTGGCACTGTGCTTCTCCGGGGAGGTATCGCGATGAAAAAGATTCTCTTGGTTGTTTTGCTGTTATCGAGCAGCGCCGCTTTTGGCCAGTATTACGCCAACCACCTCGACAACACGCCGCAGGTTTTCCAGATTCCCGAGCACACGGCCCATGCGTCCTATGGACACATGGCGGGGGAGCAATCCATTATCGGTGGTGGAGCTACCAGCTTTGCCCAGGGCGACAGGCGAGCCTCGGATTTCCCGCAGATGGCGGAGTTGCCGCTCGGCGATGCGGCGCGTGAACTCAAGAAGCAGCATGAGCGGGTTAAGAAGGCGCGCGTCATTTGGGAAAACTAGCGGCTGCGGCGCGTATTCCCCGGCGCGATCTTCGCCGCACTTTGTGAGATGTTGCTACGCGATAGAGATATTCAGAACTCCCTGATTTCGAGATGAGAGATTAGTAGTCCTGTTGAGTTGTTCTGCGAATTGAACGGGCGCGAGACAAAAATCTCGCGCCCCGTTTTGTTTCCATCGGGCCGCTTGTTCAGTGGCGGCCCTTCCAGCCCAGCAATTCCAGCGGTACAGCTTCCGGCCCCGCGTTCGCATCCAACCTGCGCTGGTTGGCGAAAATGTTAACCTAGAAATCGAATGACCATTCTCGTCTTCACCGGTGTGGTGGCGATCGTTGCGTTCGCCGCGGGATTTCTCGGCGCGCTCACCGGGCTGGGCGGTGGAGTCGTGCTCGTTCCGCTTCTCACCATCTTCTTCCACGTTGATATCCGCTATGCCATCGGAGCCTCGCTGGTTTCCGTAATCGCGACCTCCTCGGGCGCGGCAGCCGCCTACGTGAAAGAGGGAATCTCCAATATCCGGATCGGCATGTTTCTGGAAATCGCTACCACCGCGGGAGCGCTGCTGGGCGCTTTTCTCGCCACGCGCATTCCGACCAGCGCGCTGGCGGTCATCTTCGGCCTGGTGCTGCTCTACTCGGCATATCTTTCCCGCAAGCCTCGCCCGCCGGGTCAGCGCAACCTGCCGCCCGATCCGCTGGCGACGCGTTTACGGATGAACGGCAGTTTCCCCGACCTCGAAGGTCAGCGCAGTTACAACGTGCAGCACGTGCCGACCGGTTTCAGTCTGATGTTCGGCGCGGGAACGCTTTCCGGATTGCTCGGCATCGGCTCGGGAGCCGTCAAAGTGCTCGCCATGGATCAGGCCATGAGGATCCCTTTCAAGGTTTCCACCACCACCAGCAACTTCATGATCGGTGTGACCGCTGCCGCCAGCGCCGGCGTCTACTTCAGCCGCGGATACATCGACCCTGGCCTCGCCATGCCAGTCATGTTAGGCGTGCTTGCAGGGTCGCTGTTCGGCACCCGCATCCTGGTCAAGGCTGAAACAAAGTCGCTTCGACTGGTCTTCAGCGTGGTGATTCTCGTTCTCGGCCTGCAAATGCTTTACAACGGATTCTGGGGGAAAATCTGATGCCTGTGACCGGCACACAACCGCATCAATCGCATGCGTTTCAACCCCAACAGTGGAGAGATCGCCGCCTGGAAATCATTCTCGGAAACCTGCTTCGCACCGGAGTGCTGATTTCGGCAGCGGTGGTTCTCGCGGGCGCTTGCGTTTATCTGTTCCGCCACGCGCACGAGCCGGCCAATTACCGCATCTTTCGCGGCGAGCCCTCGGACTTCCGCACCATTCCCGGAGTTATTCGAAGCGTGCTGGGTGGCCATGGACGAGGCCTGATCCAACTCGGATTACTCTTGCTCATCGCCACGCCCATTGCCCGAGTGGCCTTGTCCATCGTCGGATTCACCCTTGAGCGCGACCGCATGTATGTGGTTTTTACGGTCATCGTGCTTTCTATCCTGCTGTATAGCCTGCTGGGATCGGGAATGAGGTTCTAGAAGCGGCTAGCTGTCCCGGATCACTTGTCTGGCGGCCGTGGCAGGGAGTTGCCGAATCGCCGGAGTACAACATAACTTCCCAAGCGCCAGTCTCTCCTGGGAAGATAGCACCTAAGCTTATAATTCTGACCAACCATGGCTCTAACTGCCGGATCAAAGCTCGGCCCCTATGAGATCCTAGGTCTCTGACCGCATAATCTGGTTTCTTTTGTAACCGAACTTCAGGCGTGCCTTTTTGCGGGTAAAGCGCCAGTCGATGGTGACCCGATTACGATTCATTCTCCGGCC
>JBAQJU010000086.1:0-26439 GCA_049300475.1 Terriglobales bacterium
CGGTGGGACTCCAGGGACCGGCTGGACCAACCGGAACGACGGGGTCAGCCGGACCGGCGGGTCCGAGCGGGACAACGGGAGCGACGGGGTCAGCCGGACCGGCGGGTCCGAGCGGGACGACGGGAGCAACGGGGTCAGCCGGACCGGCGGGTCCGAGCGGGACAACAGGCGCGACGGGGGCGTACGGACCGACAGGAGTAACGGGGGCGACAGGATCCTATGGGCCGGTTGGAGCCACGGGCGCGACCGGTGCGGCAGGACCGGCGACAGTCGCTGCCGTCTGCAATGCTCTGTTTCCAAGTTTGACATCGGCGGCCTGCGCAGCGTCTCTGGGAACCATAAAGATTGTGTTCATTACGGCAGGTGTTTATGACGGCAATCTGGGCGGAACCGCAGGGGCCAACGCGATTTGTCAGGCCGAAGCGAATGCCGGCGGCCTTAACGGCACCTACAAGGCATGGATCTCAACTGCGAATAATCTCGCCGGGGGCACGGCGGTGGTAGACCAACCCACCAACACATTCACACGATACAACGGAACCTACTACTTGCCCGACGGGGTTACCCCCATCACGACATGGGCAAACCTCCTCGGCGGTGGGGCCTACCTCCAGAATCCAATCAACCAGACTGCCGCGGGCGACGTGGTAGACGGCCTTGTTTGGACCGGTACCTATGGTAACGGCACGCTAAACGACGATGGGGTGCCCGCGTACGCATGCGAGGGCTGGACGTCGTCAGCCGCCACAGACCCTCCATTTGGATGGCTCGGGAACAACACCAGCATGACAAGTGGCGAATGGACCGATTACTCAAACTACACTTGCAACAACCAGGAACATCTTTATTGCTTCCAGCAGTAGGCCAAGGGGCTGCGCAACAACGGGAGCGTACGCCCAAGGTGTGGGCTCATGCGGGCCTCCGTCGGGGCGGGGCATGGAAAGCCGACGCCTATATTGTTTCCAACAGCAGATCGCATCGCACGGGTCCGTAATTCGTTTCTCCTAAACCGATCAATGCGCCGCAGGATTCCTCTCGCGGCGCATTCGTGGCGCGTTGTTTTTTTCTTCCGATGGCGACGCCGGACAATTCCCGATCAGCGAACGACCAACAGCGAACGACGGTCGTGCCCGGCTAAGTCCTTTAAAAGTGATATCTTGAAGTGATAGGAACCGATAAGTAAACAACGCTATCATTCATTCTAAAGAAGATAGTGACCTCGTGAGGCTTTAAGTGATCTGTTTTCAATGTACAAGAATAAGTGCTTATTATTCAAAGATCTGGCGGAAGTGCGCGGCTAAAATATTGATTTGAAAAGATCGAAGCCAGGGGGTCATCGCTCTGTTCTTGAGTCCAATGCCAAGTTGGAACGCATCTCTCTTCAAGATCTGAACAAAAATCCGCGCCGGAAGCAGCCAATTCCAGCTGCCGCAGCGAGCAGCAAGGCTGTGACCCACGAAAGTACGAATGCGAAGCGGCGTGTAGGTGTCTTGCCCAGCTCGATCGAAACCTGATGTTGTCCTGCCGGGAGATCGAACTCCATGGTCCCGCGAACCGGCACGATCGAGAATTGGGTTGGCGCGCCGTCCACAGTGATCTTGGAGCCCGGATAGTAGAACCTCGACGTTTCCACTTTCGTCGCTGCCGACGCCCGCACCGTGAACACTGGATCGGTCGCGTTGCGTGGCAGATCCGACAACGTGACTCCCGAGAACGAGAGGAGCGGCCGTCCATAATAAGGGGGCCGCGCCGCAACCCAGCGTGGTTCGTATTCTTCATACGTGTTGGTATTCAGGCCCTTCTGCGCAATCGACTGCCGTGCATAGAACTCGTCATCGAACGTCAAAAACCCCTGCGCCTCCGTGTGCGGCAGGTTAAAGATAACGAGGACGAGGAGGCAGACCGTCGTCCATCGCGGACCCATGCGCTCGAATGCAAAGATGACGAGCAGAGGAAGGAACAGTCCCGGCAGAATGAGCGTCCGCCACGGATGCATATACGTCAGGATTTCGACATGCCTGTAAATCGGCGCAGCCCAGTAGGTAGACAGCCACGCTCCAGCCATCGCGGCCAGAGCAAAGAAGACAGCGTACGACTTGCGGGTTCGGTCCGCGGAACGCAGCACGAAGATCAATCCCGCAATGGCGAGCGCCAGGTGGACGGGCCCGAGCGCAAATGACATTCCGTCGTGCGGCCCGGGCACCGAAAGCCCATATCCCCAAGATGACCAGAGCAACTGGTGGAGATAAACGAAGTGGTCGCTCCACAGATTCGTGCCTCCGCGCAGCCGCTCGGTGTGCGTATATGTCTTTTCCAGCAGAGCCGGAATCCAGAAGTATCCCGACAGTCCCAATCCCGCCGCCATGGTCGCCACGCCGGAAACAAAAGGCGCAAGCCGTGCCAACAGCGGCCCCGGCGAGATGCCATCACTCCGAAACAAAGCATAGCCGCGAATCAGAACAAACCCCGCCAGCGCCGGAATCAGCATTAAAGCCGCGATGTTATGGGCGAGCGGGATGAGCGCCACCGCAAGCGCGCCGAGGGCGATACGGCCAATCGCCGGCCGATCCATCGCTTCCCAAACCGCGAGCAGCGCGATGGGCGCGACCGCTACGCCCGACGCTTCGGCGAATGCTCCGCGCACGAACAAGTCCAGCGAAAGATACGGGGCAAACAGCCACGCGACGGCGCCTCCAAAGGCGGCGAAGCGCGAGACTTTGAGCCGCCGGCGCCCAATCCCGTAAACCGCCAGCGCTCCAAGAATATGGAGGAAGGCGAGCCCCAACTGAGACGAATCGGCAAGCCCAAACCCGGCGTAGTAGAAGGGCATGGCCGCCGCATAAACGAGTGGCGGAGCGAACTCAAACAACGGCTGGCCATGGCCTGCACTGAGGTCGGGCGCCCACATGGGTGGCAGCTGCCGCTGCGAAAGAACGGTCGCAAACTCAACCAGCCTCGGCGGATATTCCGTTGCATCGTGGCCCATGACGAGTTTCCCGCGGAACAAGGGGTGCAATGCAATCAAAGAGACGAGCAAGATTGCACCGGCCACCGCCATTTGTGGCGTCGCAAAACGCTGGCCGACCGCAGTGAGACGCGCCGCGGCCGAGCTTTCAAATTCCACAAGCCTGCGCGCGCCGAACGCAAAACACGCCAGACCGAACGCACCAATGCTTGCAAAGAAGAGCACTGGCTTGAGCGGTCCCGGATGATATCGCACCACCACGTCGTGCTGGCCCGCAGGTATGGGTACCGCACCAAACCCAGGGGTCACGTGAATGACGGGCGCGGGTTGGCCATCTACCGTCGCGACTAGGTCGGGATTCCAGGTGATTTTCAGGAACGCGTAAGCCGGCCGGTTCACTGCGATTCGTGCCTGATATTGTTCACCCACCTTGCTTTCGGCAAGAATAATCCCTCGCAACCCCGCCTGCTCGGTCGTGGGATTGGGCAGGGCCTCCCACCGCCCGACGGCGGGACCGACGTGTACTCTGGGATCAAGCGACATCACGAGTCCCCACGACATCATGCTGCTGGTCAGCCATGCCGCACTCGGTTCGTAATTCGTTGAAGGTGGTCCAGTGTAATGAGCGCCGATGTCGACGATGCCGAAGTAGCCCTCGGGTGAAGTCTCGTACACGGCAAAGCGCCCGTGCACCGAGCGCCGTTGCATGTATGCCGGCATCGCTTGACTGGCTGGAGCAACCACGGCTCGAATGCCGAATACCACGTCATGGATGCGATTACTTTCATTGCGTAGAACCATGATGTCCGAGGTCTTCGACATCGAATGGTAGAGAAAGGACGGCTGATCGAAATGATCCCGGGTCAAGAACGCCCACACCGGCACGGATCCAACCTTGAAGTCACGCCCCCAATTCGAGGGCATCCCGGCCGACACGCGTCCAGCCCGTACCGCCAGAATGCCGCGCACGTCGCTGAGGGCTGCCTCGAGATCGCCTTGTTCGCCCCGGTAGCTCGCCAGGTTTTGTTCACCCCAAATTCGATTCTGCTCAAGGTATTCGCCGCGGTCCACGCCCATGTACAAGACGGCTATGGCAATCGCCGCCCCGCCGAACAGGGCGAGAACGCGACTTCGCTTCGCTGCCCGTTCCACCAGACGCGTAAGGCCGAATGCCGCCAGCAGTATGGAACTCAACTCGAAGACGGCTTCGAGCCGGTGCATGTGGAGGTCGGCGGGAACCCCGGCGAAAATCACCAGGTGGCCCCATGTTTCCCGGCCGAAGAAAAGCGCCAGCCATAGACCGCAGAGTGCGAGCAGCCGCTTGGCCGTGTCATCCTGATAAGAGAGGGTTGCGGCGGCGGCGCCAATGGCGACGAGGATACTCAGGACGGGAAGGCGCCCGAAGTCTAGCAGCCGGCCCGACAGCAGTTCGCGCAGGACGAATGGCGCTCCGTAGGAATCCCACTTCGTAGCTGCTTCCCAGCGGCTGTGATTCACGATTTGCGTCGAGCGGAATAGTGGAATTAGAAACCAGGACAGCAGGATGAGTGCGGGCAGGACAATGGTAACCAGCCGCACCAGACGCTCGGCTCGGCGGGAACGTGGGCCGATCAAGGCAAGCAGCGCCGCAGAGACGAATGCGGCGTATCCGAAGATAATGTGGGTTAATGAAGTCAGTGCCAGCATCAGGGCCGCGAGCGCGCGCCGCCTGCGGCTCCCGTTATCAAGCGCGTTTCTGACAACTCCCAGGCTGAGCACGAAGAAGTGCAACGCGAAGAGTTGCGTATAAAGCCCCGAGCCCCTCCAAAGCACCGAGCCGTAGCCGATGCCATACCGGCCGGGATCGCCATCCGCGCTGGCGGCGAACACGAGCAGCGCCGCCAGCCCCGCGGCCGGCGGAGATAGGCCGAATAGCCGCCCTCCGACGTAAACGCTGATGGGCAAGGTTGCGATCAGCAAGTAAAACAGAACGGCAAAGGTGGAGGCTGGGTCCGCCACTCTGCGGAACATATGAATGGCCGTTGCTGCCACCACGTGACCGAGGGGCTGGTAACTTCTCCAAACGGGATAGCCCAGGGCCCATTCGGAAACCCACGGATCGAGAAACGGCTCGCCGCGCTCGAAGCTCATTTCCATACGCTCCGACGCGGCGAGGTGAAACACCAGATCGTTCAGAGGTACACGGTCGATTCGCAACTCCGGCGACGCGTAGTACGCATTGAAGGCCACAGCGCAGACTGCGAGCATCAGGCCGAAGAGCTCCGGGTGCGCAATTACGGTTTTAAGTCTTTGTGGCAGCATCCAGGGAGAGAGTGTTTAGCTCTCGATGATTGGACAATCGCTTGAGTGTATTCACGCAGCAACTCCAAGCGCAAGCAGCGACTGGCGCGCCCCATCGGGCGTGTTAACCTAGCGGGCTGGACGATCCAGCGCTGGTCGCAGCGCTCAGGAAAGCCTGCGGCGAAAACATCACACCCGGGTGCGTCGATTGGCGTCGTCCACAATTTGGAAAGTTCAGTTTTCAGTTAATTGGATATCTGGGGTTTCCATTGAGCGGATCCGTCCCGGCCATCGGTGTCGCCCCGCGCTACCGTTTTCAGCCAATGTTTGTGGACTAAGTGTGCCAGCCTTGGTTGTCGGGGCAGGTTGGCCGCCTTCGCACCGACAATCTCGCTCCCCCAAAGGAGACCCTAACTACACGCTGTACGCGATGGCGAATTACGAATATGGCACCACCGGCACGCAGAACACATCCACCAGCGCACCGAGCGCGGTGACTTGCGAATCCAATTACGTTTTCCATCAGTAACTACAGCAGTGTGTTTCCCTCGTGCGTCTCTATGACATCAATGGGGCGACCGACATCTTCCCGCGGACCTACCCATTCACCCTGCGGACCCGTAAGTAACATTTTGGACGGCAATGACCAGGTTGGTGATGTTGAAGCTGCCCAGTCCCACGGCATCACTGAAGCCCGCGCTCTGATACCACGCCGGCTCGAAACTGGAAGTGGGCATGGAGTACAGCCCGTATGTGTCTGCCGAGTTCGCGGCGTAACAATCAGTGCTGCCCTTGTGGCAAGGCATCTCTCGGCAACAGCGTGACCTTTACCGCCGGTCAGTACGGCTCATTTACCGTAACTACGACGGGAGAGCCGACCCCGAGTTTGAATGAATCAGGTGCGCTTCCCAGCGGCGGGGCAGACGGGCTCCAACAGTGAAATCGTTAAGGTGGCTTGCTATTACAACGTGCCCCAATATGAACTCATCATCCGGAACTGCACCACATATGCCGACCACCGCGATCCAAGTCGGATTGCAGTCCCTAATTAAGTCGGTGGTGGTTTCTTGCGCGCACCGTTGGCCCTGTTCGTCAGTTCGAGCTATTGCGACCCTGAAATAGCCACCGTAACGATTTGGCACAGTGCCAACTGGGTAGCTCCAATTAGAATAGCGTTCAGTTTTCCATGGGATACGATCGAGAAGAGCTCACATTCATCCATTCGAATGGTAACCACGCCAATGTCGATTGGTTCCATCGTCATGTCCACCTTTTTTTCTAGCCGCGCGGCAGATAAGTGTACACCTGAACGATCATCTGGAGTTCGCTCCCCCGAACTTTTTGCCGCTCTTTTCCTGCGCCGCTGTTTCCTAAGCTGAACGAGTAGTATCCGCGAGATCCCTCCCATGATCCGCTGATACCTCATCGTCATACGAGGAGAAACCCTCGAAACGATCACTGAGGAGGCCCTGCATTTCGCATACCTGTTCCTGAACCGTTTGCTGCACCAGCATCGCCTCGAAGGCAGGAACAGCGAATAACAACGGACTCGGCGTCAAACAGAGTTACATTTCCCAGCTTCGACCGGTTTCCCCAGGCGGTGCTCGTGATCATTGGTGTAGCCCGGATTGCGCTGGCCCCGGCGAGGCAATCCACGGAGCGGGTATCTTTGGTTGACTCTGCGCTTTCACATCCCTAAGATTGCCATCCACAGAGTTTCTGCATCCCCATGATCGGCGAGACCGTCTCGCACTACCGCATCATCGAGAAGTTAGGCGGCGGTGGCATGGGTGTGGTTTACAAGGCCGAGGATGTCAAACTCGATCGCTTCGTGGCTCTCAAATTCCTGCCCGACGATGTGGCCAAAGACCCGCGGGCACTGAGCCGCTTCCAGCGTGAAGCCAAGGCTGCCTCTGCCCTAAATCATCCCAACATTTGCACCATTTACGAGATCGATGACCAGCATGGCAAAGCATTCATCGCCATGGAGTTTCTCGACGGGATGACGCTGAAGCATCGCATCGCGGGGCGACCGATGGAAACCGAGTTGATCCTGTCCCTCGGCATCGAGATTGCGGACGGACTGGATGCAGCGCACGCCGAAGGGATCGTCCACCGCGACATCAAGCCAGCCAATATTTTCGTCACGAAACGGGGACATGCCAAGATTCTGGACTTTGGATTGGCGAAAGTCAGTCTGGCGAGCGCTTCTTCGAGCAAGATTGCGGCGGCCAGCACAGCAACCGCAGCCGATGAAGAACCACAGCTCACAAGGCCCGGCACGACCCCAGGCACAGTCGCCTACATGTCTCCCGAACAGGTACGGGCAAAAGAACTGGATACCCGCAGCGACCTTTTCTCTTTCGGTGCGGTGCTTTATGAGATGGCCACCGGGAAAATTCCGTTTGAAGGCTCTAGTTCCGGAGAGATCTTTGGTGCGATTCTTCATCAGCTGCCGGTCCCTGTTTCGCAAGTCAATTCGCAGATGGCTGGACCGGTCGAGGCAATCATCAACAAAGCTTTGGAGAAAGACCGGAGCTTGCGTTATCAGCATGCATCAGAAGTTGGTGCTGATCTGAGGCGCCTAAAGCGAGATACGGAACCTGGTGAGGAGGGCAGACCAGTTGCGGCAAGGGCATCGAGTGCGAACCGAGCGCCAGGATCGGCTGCGGGTCAGGATTCAACCATACGCCACCGCGCCATTGCGATAACGCTGAGCGGTCTGTTTTGTGTTGTCATAGCGGGAATTGCACTTCTGCTCTATAAGCACCAAAGCTCCAGAGTGATCATCGAGTCAAAGGCCTCTGGTCCGAGGAACCTCGTAGTACTTCCCTTCACGCCTGTCGGCGGTGCTCCGGAAGAGCAAGTGTACTGCGATGGCCTCACGGAGACGGTAACAGCAAAGCTCGCGCACGATCCTTCATTGCAGGTACCTTCGGCGCTTGAGATACGGGCGAAAAACGTGACCAGCATCGACAGGGCAAGGACTCAGTTTGGGGCCAACCTTATTCTGGTTGCCAGTTGGCAACGCGTGCAACATTTGGCCCGAATCAACCTCAGTCTCATCGATGCGAAAAGCGGGCATCAGCTCCAGACGGAGACCATTACTGAGCCGGCAGACGACCTGTTTTCCCTGCAAGACCAAGTCGTGCTCAATGCGTTTCGGATGCTGCAAATTCAGCCTGCGGGCGGGAAAGCGGGTGTCACGAACCATGGGACCAAGGTTCTGACCGCATACGATTTCTATGTTCAAGGGGTCGGCTACTTGCAGCGGTACGAAAGGCTGGGGAACGTTGAATCTGCCATAACGCTCTTCCAGCGTGCAATCCAAGAAGATCACAACTATGCACAAGCTGAAGCAGCTCTGGCGCAGGCTTACTGGTACAAGTACCGCGCGACGAGAGAGCCCGCATGGGCGGAAAAGGCGAGGGCCGCCGTGAAGGCAGCCGAGGACCTGAACAGCAGCCTGCCAGAGGTGCAACTGGCGATTGGCACGATGAATCGACGAACTGGGGCCCTCCCGGCTGCGCAGGCTGCTTATCAGCGCGTTCTTGAGGTCGATCCCCAGAATGTGGACGCTTACCTCGGCCTGGGAGGTACTTACGAAGCGCTTGGGCGTACGGATGAGGCAGAACAAGCGTTTCGTCACGCCATTGAAATTCGCCCTACCTGCTGGAGCTGCTACAACCTGCTCGGGACGTTTCTGAATGCACATTCCCGGTACGGCGAAGCGGCTGACGCGTGGCGTAAGGTCACAGAACTTGCTCCTGATAATGTCTGGGGCTATATGAACATTGGCGTCGTGTATTTCAACACAGGGCTGTTTGAGAGGGCACAGGAATATTTTCGGCAGGCTCTCCAACTTGAACCCAACGATCCTGATCTGTATTCAAACCTGGGAACAACCAGTTTCTTTTTGGGGCACTTTGCGGACGCTGCCCAATACACGGAAAAAGCCATTGCCATGCGCCCGCAGAGTTATGAGTACTGGGGGAACTTAGCAGACGTTTACCGAATGATTCAGGGCGATTCCGATAAAGCGCTGGCTGCCTATCGACGGGCAATATCTCTTGCGGAAGAGCGCCTCAAGGTAAATCCGAACGATGCCAACGCCCTGGTTTCATTGGCGCACTATCATTCGCGGGCCGGAGATGTTTCTCAAGCCCGCCAGTATCTCGAGAAGGCATTGCATGCCAGCCCGAACAGTCAGGATGTTTTCCTCGCGGCCTGCCTGATGGAGTTGGAAGCGGGAAGGAAAAAGGAGGCCCTCAAATGGCTTCAGAAATCGGTGGACGCCGGTTACTCGCGAGGACAACTGGTGGCGAACCCTGATCTGGCTGCCTTGCATTCCGAACCAGAGTTTACGCGGTTAGTTGACCGAGCGGCTTCATTTAAGTAAGAATGCGGGCTGCCGATTTTGCCTAACTACAACTAAGGAGACGCGCCGTGCAAACGTTCTTTGGTGCATTACATCTGAATTGGAGACAGTTGCTGCTGGTGACCTTCGCCCTCGCTGGAAGCTCGTTTGCCTGGGGCATAACCTATACAGTCACGATCGACGTTACACAATCGGGTCGCATCTCGTATACGTACGTCACGAAACCGGGGGATCCGCCCGCCCTAGCCTCCCGACTATCCGTGAGCAGCGGCAAAGACACAGTTTGTTGGGTCGCTAAGACGAGTGGGACGAATCACCATATTCTGATTTTGTTCGTCAAAGAGTCGCCATTTCAGTCCGACCCCTCGAATGCTGCGAAAGCCCAATATATGCTGATCGGGACACAAGCTGACGAGGCCAATTGTGCAGGCCCAAACAAGGGAATTTGGGGCAATGTGTATGCACCAGCCGGTGCGTACAAATACTACGTTGCGGTTCTCGATGACGCGAAGGGTGAGACCTACACCGATGACCCACAGATTATTGTCGGTAATGGGGGGTATCCCCTTCCCATGGAGATGAAGCGCGAGGGTAGCACGAAGAAGTGAAGAAGTAGAAATAGGCTGCACTGAAGTAAAACTGCAGTATTTCTGTGGTCAAAACGGTTACGCGAACGCTTGAAGTATAGGAAGATCAAAATCTCGTGTTCGGCGTGAACGGGCCTTGTGGCGAGCCGAGGGAGGTGTCGCTAGAAAGGGCTATTTGGATCGTCCGTGAGGGCGAAAGTTGCGGCTTTTCGGATTAGGCGCGAGGTCAGGACTGAAGTTGGTGTCTTTCCTCGCACGGGAGATTCATTGCGGCCATGTGCTTCACGGTGAGCCTCGTACACGATGTCGTCTTTCGTTTTACGCGCCTGCAACATGCAGGAGTTCCCACAACCGGGACAATCGATCCTTGGCACAGTTCGTGCGGCCGAGATGTGCCACCGCGCCCCGAGTCGGGAAACCGCGGGAATAATCCTAAGCGATCCGTGCGACTCCCCGCACTATTTTCCTGTGCCTGACATGGGCAATTGCTGGGGGCTGTTGGGGTCGCTGTCGCTGATGAACAGGGTGCCGGGGCTCGAACCGGTTTCATCCGGAGCAAATTTGACTTGCACCGTGCAGCTCTGCCCCAGCCCCAGCGTCGCAGAGCAACTATTGGCGGCGACGATATAATCGTCCGTGGCAGTTACGGTGCCTACCACAATCGTCGCCGTATCCCGGTTGGTGATGGTGACGGTCTGCGGCGCGCTGGTGGTACCCACGGTTTGCGGCCCGAAGGCTAGTTTAGTGGGAGCCAACACAACTCCGAGACCCTGACCCACCAGATCGACGCGCTCCGGACTGGCTGGATCGCTACTGGTGACACTGAGTGCCCCAGGCCGTGGCCCCGATGAAGAGGGCGTGAACGTCACGTTGATTGTGCAGGTTCCGCCGGCTGCAACGGATGCACCACAGTTGCCGGTGGTGGTGTAGTCAGTATTCGCTGTGATCGACGCGAGGCTGACAGCGGTCTTGCCCACGTTCGTCAAAGTCAACGGCAGGACTGCCTGTGACCCCAGGGCTACGCTGCCGAAATTCAAAAGAGCGGGCGACAGTTCCACAGCCGTGCCAAGACCCGAAAGCGTGGTTGTCTGCGGGCTGCTGCTGTCGCTGTCAATGACGGTGATTTTGCCCGTCCTTTTGCCGGCCCCGCTGGGACTGTAGGTCACGCAGATGCTACATGCCGCGGTGCAACTTCCATCCGTGCTTTGCGGATTCAGGACAGTGCCAGCGCCACAAAAATTAGCATTGTCGGTGGAGCAATCCGTTACTGGATCGCAGCTTTGCCCGGAAACCGAAAACTGCGGATTGCTGCTGGCAATCGAGCCGATCGTAAGCGGTGTCGCCCGCGAGTTGTAAATGTCCAGCCGTCGCGTAATCGCGGTGCTGGCCATGCCCTCCACCGCGGTTCCCATGTTTAACATGGACGCAGAGACCAGCGGGCACAAGCGCGGAGTGAGAATCAGCGGCGCCAGCGGGTTCTGGTTGAAGTTGAAGCTGTCGGTTATGTCGTTGGCATTTGCGTCACGATCGCCCAGCGCGGGAAGTCCAAAGCGCTCCTCGATAAACTTCAGCACGGAAGAGAATTCGTACTGCGTGGTCGAGACGTAGCCTTTCCGGGCGTAGGGAGAGATGATCAGCAGCGGCACCCGCGGTCCAAGGCCAAAAGTATCCATCTGCGGCGGTGCGACGTGATCGTAATCGCCTCCGAAGTCGTCCCATATCACGAAGACCGCGGTCGAGGCCCACAAGGACTGGTTATTCATAAGCGCGTCCAATTCCGTGACGGTCGCGTTTTCGCCTTCGCAAGTGCTCGCATCCGGATGCTCGCTTTGCCACCACGGGGTGATAACCCAACTCACGGAGGGCAACTGATTGGCCTGCACGTCAGCGATGAAATTGGAGGTATCGACGACCTTATTCCAGTCGGGACCATTTCTAACGTCGCTGATGGCATTGAAGGTCGACCAGATATAACCCTGATCGGTGCTGGGTGGTGCGTAGTACTTCCAGCTCACGCCCGCGTTATCGAGTGTTTGCGCCATGGTGTTGACGCCCGTAAAACACGGGAACTGCACCGTGATGGTGCCATTGGGCTGGAGCACGCGTACCTTTTCCTGATCCTCTTCCGTGTCCGGTCCGTCGCAGCCCCAGCTGTTGGTGCCAACCAGATGGAAAGGATTGTCGAGGACACCAAAAGATTCGGCGGCAATGGTGTACAGGTGATTGGGAAAGCTAGGTCCGTGCAGCGAGGAAAACATGTTCGCGCCGAGCGCGAAGTGGTGAGCATAGGCAAAGTAGTTCGGTATCTGTGTCGAAGAAAACTGGCGGCAGGTAAGAAGGTCGCCGCTGTTATCGCCGCTGGTGCCAGTTCCCAGTCCGATGAGATCGAACTGATCCATCTTGCCGCCATCCATTCCCAACAACGCGGCAGACCATTCATGGTCAATATCGTGTTCGTAGCGATCAGGCGCTCGGCCCACCGGCACCACCTGCCCCGTGGAGAGCGTGCAAGTTTTGGTTCCGTATTTGGCGTTGAAGGCGCCAAACATATTGTCGAAGCTGCGGTTCTCCTTAATAAGGAAGACGACGTGATTGATTTTCTGAATGCCTACGGGCGAGCCTGCTCCTTGCCCCAGCCCAGGGGTGACGAACACAACCCAAATTGGGAGCAGGAAAAGATGAAGGGGAAGTCCCGTCCTTCTGTGAATCCGCATGAACCCATCCTGGTCGAACAAAAACGTGGAAGCAGACGAGTGGAAAGTACCAGCACCGTTTGCCGCAACCTACGGGCGGCCCCCGAGCTCCATGCCGCTGTCGATAACGGTCGCCGGACGCTTACGGATGATAGATCTGAACGTTGTTGTAAACAGTGCCCGGAGGGATCGTGATCTTCGTCGATCCGCCGAAGCAGTACACCAAACCCTTGCTTACCGCCGACCCTGGTGCGGCCACGGCTTGAGGGATAGATGCTTTAGTAGTCCATTTGTTCGTCGACAGGCTGAATGCTTCGTTCACTGCGACTGCGGTTTCAGCCGTTCCGGCGGCGCCACCAGCTGAGAACAAGGAGCCATTTGCGAGACCACTACAGGTGTGCGATCTCGGCGTGGGATCGGAGGCAAGTGACGTCCAGATGTTTGTGGACGCGTCGTAACCCTCATTGTCGCCCGTGACCGCAGTGTCGGTTAATCCACCGGCCGCCACAATCGTGGTCCCCATAAGGACATTCGTAGATCTTGCTTTCGCGACCATGAGAGGCGCCTCGGTGGCTCAGTCATTGGTTGCGGGATTGTAGCTTTCGACAGTGGAGAGCCGGGTCTTGCTCGAGTTGTCACCACCGATCACATAAATAATGTTGTTTTCGGCTACCGCCACCGCTCCCTGCCTCGCGGTGGGCATGGCGGCTTTGGTCGCCCAGGTGTTTGTTTTGGAGTTGTACGCCCAAACCTCGTTGGTGATCCCGTCGGTGGTGGATCCGCCGAAGATGTAAAGGACACTTCCTACCACCGCGCTCGCGGCATTCAGGGTGGGCGTCGGCAAGGGTGCGCCGGTCGTCCAGGCATCGGTAACCGGATTATAAATTTGATTGCTCCCGATCACCTTCGTGCTGTGCCCGCCAACATTGTAGATCTTGCCTGCGATCACGCCCGTCGTCTGGTAGGTGACGGCGATTGGCAAGGGCGCGCCTGCTGTCCAGAAGTTGTGGGTGACAGCCGGACTGGCTGTCTGCTCCGGTGTGCCGTCCGCGACCGCAACGGTCTGAGCGAAGGCGGACACGGCAATAAAGCTCCCAAGAACTACTACAACTGTTGGAACCACTGTGCGAAAGCCAGGACAGCTCAATGGAAATCTCCCTTTGGAATGGCGATACAGCCCCGTGTCGCCATTCTAAGAAATGTGGCTGAATACGGCAACAGTCGGGCGCGGAACCTTCTCAAGAGAGCGAGACGGCATTAGAGAACGCGCATTTTTTGGGCGGCGACTCGGTCGCGACCACCATGCCGCTGGTTTGGCCTTACGTAGGAATACTAGCCGTGGCAAGCGACGGTCGGAGCTTGCACGGCCTTTCAAAATGTGGGGCTATCCCTGGACCACCTTGGGAGTGCTGCTGGCGTCGGCCGGGTTTCGGATTGCATCCATAATCAGCGACATCAAGCACAGCTTGCTTACCCTAGTGTTGATCGCGATCAGCTACCCGGTCTATTTCTTCGCGGTAAACGGGGGACCTGCCCACAGCTCCGGTCCCGACATCCCCATCCTGAAAGAAGTCAAAGCGGAGTACACAGAAAAGAAAGTGTGCAAGACGCCAACAGCCTCACCTGAGGTCGGCATCTTCGGGTTAATCAATGGCAAGCTGCTCATTGACCGCACGCCGCCGCTGAGCGAGTCCGAATCATGCGCCGATCACCAAACCCACCCTGGCAGTCATTCCGATACTTGGGAACGACACGTAATAATGCGACTATATCTCCACTGAATAAATAGCGCGGGCTACGGGGAAACGGTTCGCGATGCTCATTTCAACTTGATTGAGGTGCACTATGAACGGCAGATTCCATCCTTGTGTCGGCTTGATCTTCCTGCTTCTTCCCGCCTTTGCCGCAGCGCAGGCTCCTGACTATGACTTCATCATCTCCGGAGCGCACATGGTCGACGGCACCGGCGCCCCGTGGGTCGAAGCCGACATTGCCATTGCTGGTGATCGCATAGCCGCCATGGGCGACCTGAGCAAAGCGTCGGCTCGAAAACGCCTGGACGCAAAGGGCCTCGTCGTGTCGCCCGGATTTATCGATGTGCAGGGCCAGTCGGAATTCAACGTACTGGTCGACAATCGCGCGGCGAGCAAAATCACGCAGGGCGTCACCACCGAAATCACCGGCGAAGGCAGTTCAATCGCTCCCGTCAACGACCGCATGAAAAAGGAGGACGAAGAAGTCGCAAAGAAATATGGTGTGACACAGGATTGGTCGACGCTCGACGAATACTTCAAACATTTTGAACGGACAAAATCCGCCATCAACCTGGGCACCTTCGTGGGAGCGGGCGGGGTCCGCAATTATGTGATGGGAACGGTCAATCGGCCCGCATCTCCAGCAGAACTTGAGCAGATGCGTCAGCTCGTCGCTCAGGCGATGCAGGACGGTGCAATGGGAATCAGCACCGCGCTCGAGTACGTTCCGGACACTTTTGCGTCAACCGATGAGATTGTGGAGCTGGCCAAAGTCGCCCGCCAGTATGGAGGTGTCTATTTCACTCATCAGCGCTCCGAAACGGACGCCATCTTCAGCTCCCTGGACGAGGTCTTTGCGATTGCCCGGCGCGCCAACATTTCTACGACGATCTGGCACCTTAAGACCGCGTACCACGAGAATTTTGGAAAGATGCCGGAGGTGCTTCGCCGCATTCAGAATGCTCGCGCACAAGGCATCGACGTGGCGGCCAGCGTTTATCCCTACACGCGCGGAAGCAATGGACTGGTTTCTTCTTTCCCTCCGTGGGTTTCCGAAGGCGGAATCGAACAGATGATTGCCCGCTTCAAGGATCCGGTTCAACGGGAGCGCATCAAGAAAGAAATGGATCAGCCCAGCACTACTTGGGAAAACGAGTGGCTGGGTTCGGGTGGAGACGGCTCCGGCATCATGCTGGTTGGCTTGATGAATCCCGAACTCGCACAGTATGAAGGCATGACGCTGCAAGAAATTGGCCGCCAGTGGAAGAAGGATCCCAAAGACGTGGCAATGGAAATCGTAATCGCGGATCACGGCCACACTGGCCAGGTCATCTCCATCATGGATGAAGGCGACGTGCGGGCGGCGGTTTCGAACCCGATCGTAACGTACGGTTCGGATTCCGAGGCTCAGGCGGAAGATGGTCCTCTGAGCAAAACCAAGGCGCATCCGCGCGCCTTCGGCACGTTCCCGCGCATCCTTGGAATGTATGTCCGTGAGCAACACATGATGAGCCTGGAAGAGGCGGTGCGCAAGATGACTTCGCTAGCGGCGAGCCGTGTAGGATTGCTGGACCGCGGCATTCTCCGTCCCGGAGCGTTTGCGGACATCGCGGTGTTCGATCCCAAGGCCATCCGCGACGTCGCCACTTTCAATGATCCCATGCATTACTCCGTGGGCGTGAGGTACGTTTTTGTGAATGGGCGTCCGGTGCTGTGGGACGGGGAGATTACCGATGAGCGCCCGGGCCGTCCCGTGCGAGGTGCCGGCTATCAATCGAAACAACGTTAGCGGTTGGAAGGAACCTGCCGGGAGTTCCGTAAGAGCGAACCGCGAAGGTATATCGCAGAAGTCCCGATGTGGGAACCGAGGTCCCTGCGACGAGCGCTTGCGTTCTCATCTCCCCGAAGCCCGTTGTCGGCCAACTTCCGGTTGGCCGACAATCCGCCCCCCGCCGCAACACGGGAAACCCGAATCCTGACCGCCTCGATATGGGAAATGGACCGGTGGCAACCAACTGACTTCAGCAGGTAGTGACAGAGAACTCAGGTGGAAGCCTGCGCAATATGCTGGTGCGTGGCGTACTCCCGTACCACAAAGCCATCGACTACGCAGTGCAGATCGCGCACGGTTTATCCGCGGCACACGGAAAGGACATCGCACACCGCGATCTAAAACCCGGCAACATCTTTATAACGCGAGAGGGCCGGGTGGCGTTTTCGGGGAGACCCCAGACCGGCCTCACGCAAAAGACGGCGAAGGGTCTCGCGGCTGAGGGAGAAACCTTCGACCTCGCAAAGTTTCTCGCAGAGGTGGTGATCGTTGAAGCCGGCATAGGTGGTGCGGGCCAGGCGAACGACGGCTTTGCATACCCGGGCGGGCAGACGACGGGGGCTAGGTCGCCCACGCCAGGTCACCCTTAACACAACTGGAAATTACGCTCACTCGTTGCAATTCCTTCTGACTCAACGCGAATGTCTTTCCTCTCATGGAGTGACATTTTCACGTTGCTGTTAGGGGGTGACAGAATTATGGGGCTAAGACAGCGCATGATACCCAAAGTGTACTCACCTAGCAACTTCTGCTAATATGACCGTTCGGCGAGGTGGCCATGCCCCAATTTGTGATCGAGCGGGAGATCCCGGGCGCAGGTGATTTATCGGATGCGGAACTCCAGGCAGTCGCCCGAAAGTCGGTTGGCGTGCTGAAGGAGATGGGACCGGAGATCAAGTGGCTGCACAGCTACGTCACGGGCGATAAAGTCTATTGTGTGTACCTGGCGCCGGACGAGGAAACGGTTCGCGAACACGCACGGCGCGGGGGCTTTCCGGCGAATCGCATCTCGGCTGTGCGGCGCCTGATCGATCCCAACACCGCAAATTGAGTTAAGCAGAGTTGCGAGTCCGAAGACCTGGTTCCGCGTCTCCGTCAAGCGCCTCACGGACCGCCTGCTCGACGGGCATGGCCCAGCCTTCCATCCACGCCGTCAGACCTGCAGCACTGCCAAGCGTTCGGCGCGCGAATTCCAATGCCTTCTCCAGCCTTCGTTGTTCGGTCGGCGTGAGCGGTGCGCCCAATCGTTGGCGAAGGGCGGCTGCGGCTCCCGCCAGATGCAACGATTGCTCGGCGTTCGATTGCGCCGCGGCACTTGCGGCGAGACATTCAAGCGCCCGGGCAATGCCGCGTTTGTGACCCAACTCCTGGAACGCCCGGATGCTTTCGCCGTAGAGACGACGCGCTTCGGCATCGTTCCCCTGATCGCAGCTTAGACTTGCCAGATCGGAGAGAGCGCTGGCAATTCCCCAGCCGTCCCGCAGTTGGCGGAACGCTGCCAAACTCTGTTCGCAAAGTGAGCGTGCGGCGACTAAGTCCGCCTTTTCACGCGCGACGTCGCCCTGGTAATTCAGTGTCCAAGCGACACCGGCGCCATCTCCGGCTTCGCGGAAAATCGTCAGACACTCGTCGTAAAGCGAGGATGCGCGGGCATACTCGCCCTGCAACTTAGTCACATTGGCGAGGTTGCTGAGGGCGCGGGCGATGTCGGCGGGATCGCCGAGGTCCTTCCATATCGCGACACAACGCTCGAAGAGTAAAGACGCGACGGGAAGTTCGCCACGATCGCGCGCATTGACGGCCAACGCGTTCAGTGCGACGGCGACGCCGCGGTTATCGTTGAGCTCGAGACAGGTTTCGAGGCTCTCTTCGAACAGTTGCCGTGCAGAAGCGTAATCGCCTTGCTCACCCGCCAGAACTGCGGCGGCGAACGACAGGCGGGCGCGCAGTTTTGGACGCGCCGCGGTTCCTTCCAGCGCGAGCAGTCTGGCGATTGAGTCTCGGCCCTCCGTGAGATGTTCCCGCGTTTCCCAGAAGCGAAACAGGGCGGCGCCGAGGCGGAGGCCCCACTCGGCCTCGCCGGTTTTGATCAGATAATCGAGCGCCAAGCGGAAGTTGTCGTGTTCGATCTCAAATCGGTCGAGCCATTCAGGGTGAGCGACACCGTCCTCGGCGCCTTCCTCGGCAAGCACGAGGTAGTAAGCAGCATGGGCACGGCGAGTCGCGGATTCGTCGTCGCTCCCGGCCAGGCGTTCGAGTGCATACTCGCGGATCGTGGAGAGCATGAAGAATCGCGATTCCGCGTCGACTTGTTCGACCTGCTGCGCCAGGCTCTTGTCCACCATGGAAGCCATGCCGTCGAGTATGTCGAGGCGCAAGTCGCTCTTGGTATCGCACACGGCTTCCACGCCCTCCAGCGTACAACCGCCGGTAAACACGGAAAGCCTCCGGAAGAGAGTCTGTTCAGCGGCATTAAGCAAGTCATGACTCCAGTCCACGGTGCTGCGCAGAGTTTGTTGCCGGGTCGGCAGGTCGCGGGCACCGCCGGTCAACAGGTTCAGACGGCTTTCCAGGCGGGCGAGCATGGCGGACGGCGGAAGCAGTTTGATGCGCGCCGCCGCCAGTTCGATGGCCAGAGGCAGGCCATCAAGGCGAGCGCAGATGGCCGCCACCGCGGGTGCATTTTCCTTAGTGAGCGCGAATTCGCGCTTTACCGCCTGCGCGCGTTCCACAAAAAGCGCAACCGCTGGAAGGCACGAAAGCACTTCAACGGGCGGAATGGATTTGGGGTTGGGCAGTGCCAGAGGTGGCACGGGGAATTCATGTTCGCCATAGACGTGGAGCGGTGCCTGGCTTGTGACCGCGATCTTGAGCTTCGGGCCGGTTGTGAGCAGCCGCGTTATCACCGGCGCGGCGGAGACGAGGCGCTCGAAGTTGTCCAACAAGAGAAGCATCGGCTGATCCAGTCCGCTCATGTACTCTTTCAAGCTTTCCTGCGGCGACTGATTCCCAGTTTCGCGTATCCCCAATGCTTGCGCAATCGTGGAAGCGATCAATGCACGATCGCTCACCGCCGACAGTGGGACGAAGCAAACACCCCCTGGAAACTCGGCGGCGGCATCGGCCGCAACCTGCAGGGCGAGGCGCGTTTTCCCGATACCGCCCGGGCCGGTGAGGGTGACGAGCTGCACGTCCACGCGGTTCAAGAGCTGACGGAGAGCGGTCACTTCGTGTTCACGTCCAATGAATGCAGTACGTTGCACCGGCAGGTTGTTGGGGCGAGACTCCGAGGGGCGTGTGGACGCCTCGGCGAGACGGTCGCGCACCGCGGCGAGGTCGCGAGCCAAATCCTGGGTGGAGGCGTATCGCTCCTTGGGATCCTTGGCCAGGCAGCGCTCCACGATCCAAAGGAAGGGAGGGGGCGCTTGCAGCATTCTCGAACCGAGACGCTCCGGCTCATCGCGAAGGATGGCGGCCGTGGTCTCCGCAGGAGTCTTTTTCCGGAATGCAGGAAGTCCGGTGACCATCTCGTAGAGCACCGACCCGAAAGAAAACTGGTCGGAGCGAAAATCAACCTCCCCGCCTGTGACCTGCTCCGGCGACATGTAGCCGACCGTACCCATCACCGTTCCCTGCTCCGTGATGCTGGTCGAAGCGTCCGAATCCGCGCTCGGGTCAACCCCCAGCAGTTTCGCCAGACCGAAATCCAGAATCTTGGCGGTAGCGTCGCCGGAAACCATCAGATTCTCCGGCTTCAAATCGCGATGAACGATTCCGATCGCGTGTGCTTTCGAGAGAGCATCGGCAATCTGCGATGCGATTGCGACAGCTTTGCGGAATGGAATCGGGCCAGAGGCCAATAATTCCCGCACCGTATCCCCAATCACCAGTTCCATGGAGATGTAGCGAGTTCCGTTCACGAGACCGAGTTCATAGATCGTGACGATGTTTGGATGATTGAGTGCGCAGGCGGACCGGGCTTCCTGCTCGAAGCGCGACAAAGCTTCCGGTTGAGAGCCACGCTCAAGAGAAAGAGTCTTAATGGCGACTTCCCGTTCAAGGCGGGTGTCTTTAGCGCGGTAGACCTCGCCCATGCCGCCGGCCCCCAATCGCTGAAGAATCTCGTAATTCCCGAAGCGCGTACCCGGAGACAAGCTGGACGGCAGGGATGATGGAGCTTCCGGCGGGTTCATGGACCTCGGTGTGGCGCAGGTATCGGCCTGACAAGGTAGGCCGCCGCGTGATTTGTTTTAGATTCTTACTCGCCGCCGCGACGAGTCTCCGCAGCAGCACCCCTATAGTGCGTTTATAATACTCCAGATCTCAGGAGACGATTCATGGATGTTCGATCGTTGCAGCGCCCGCTGAAAGACCGGTACCGGCAAGATCCGACGAGTTCCCGGATCACGCTGACCGCGCGCGGCAGTCAGGCCGACGCGCCCGTCGCCTGCTCGGTCGACTTGGGGCGGGCGATCTACAATGCGCAAGCGCATCAAGGTGTTGGCGGAGCGGGTACTGGAGCCTGCTCCGGAGACCTGCTGTTGGGCGCGCTCGCCGCCTGCGCGCAGATCACTTGCCAGATGGTAGCCGCGGCCATGGGAATACCTACCGAGGGCATTGATGTCACGGTCGAGGGTGATCTGGACCTGCAAGGAACGTTGGGAATATCGAAGGAGGCCCCTGTCGGATTTCAGAGCATCAGAGTCATCTTCGACGTCCGCGCGCCGCAGGCAACGGAGCAGCAGCTAAGTGCGTTGAAGGCCAAGACGGAACAGTATTGCGTGGTGATGCAAACCTTGCAGAGTCCGCCAAAGATTGAGCACACTTGGGCGCAGCCGTAACCGCCGAATCTATCGATCTCCTCGCACCCCGTTTCTCGATAACTTCTCGTTTGCCGACTATCCACGAACCGGCTTGGTTGCGGACAATCTGCTGCCCGCGCTGAAAGCCTTCCAGGTTGCCGACGTCCAGCACGAAAGCCAAGGGGTTCTCGATCCCGGCTTTTCCCTGCGTTCGCTACGCCGGCTGTCCGATTTCTAGGGTCTTTTGCGGGCGCTGACTTGGCCGCCCGCGGCTTGGGATGAGCTTCCGAGTTTGCCAATAAGTCCTTTATTTGGACTGGTTGCCCTTGACAAACATTGCGAAAGACGCTCACAGCTACTGAAGACGAACCCGGAACTGAAGCCGGCCAAGACAGCATTAGGTCCCGAGGCTGATGGTCAGCGTGCGACAGGGAAGTAGCGCGAACTAGAACGGTCGGACGGAAATCATTTCCACGCAGAAGTCTACTTGAATAAGCTTGGCTGGATTGGCAAGCGCGCTCCACCTTCCAAATCCGTTTTTCTGAGCCATGTCTGGTTGCTCCATGAGTGGAAAATCGACGAATTGTTGATCGGGGTGTTAAATTTTCCCTCCAGTGGGGTGGAAAATTAACCTATAATTAGCCACCTCCACGTGCCCGTAAACCTTGTTCCCCTGGAGCGTGCTATGACAGAGGATGTCCGGTCCCAGGGTAGCGCACACCGCATCGCAGTCGTTACTGCGGATGAACGACTCGAGCCCCCGATACAGGAATTTCTGGCTTCGAGTTTCCATACCACGCTTCTGAATTCTCTCGATCAGCTCATTGCTCTCCAAAATGACGTGCCGCTCAAAGCTGTCATCGTAGACCTGGATGACGTGGATGACTCGGGTGACCAACGTCTTGCGCTGGTAAACGCCCTTCACAACGCAGATCCTGGAGTGGTACTGGTTGGCTTGGCTCGCTCACGCAGTAGAGTTCTGCGGAACAAAGCGAGAAATGCGGGAATCGAAGAACTTTTTGTCGCTCCGGTTGATTTTCAGGAAGTGCAAACGGTCCTGGTGCAGGCTCTGGAAGAGCGCCGGCTGGAAACCGAAGCGTTGAGGTTGCAGGAAGAAGTGGCGCGACGGCATTCATTTTGCGACCTAATCGGTGCCAGCGAGCCCATGCGCATGGTGTACGAGGCCATCTCCCGGGTCGCCAGCGGAAATGCAACGGTGATGATCCGCGGCGAAAGCGGCACCGGCAAGGAACTGGTGGCGAAAGCTATCGTCACCAGCAGTCCCCGGCGCGACAAACCATGGGTAAGCGTGAACTGCGCGGCGCTGCCGGAAAGCCTGATTGAATCAGAGTTGTTTGGCCATGAGAAAGGGTCCTTCACGGGAGCACATGAAGCGCAACCCGGACAGATTGAGCTAGCCCACGGCGGAACCCTGTTTCTGGACGAGATCGGAACGCTTGATCTGGGCTTGCAGAGCAAATTCCTGCGCGTGCTGGAACAGCACATGGTTCAGAGGATCGGAGCCAAGGCTCCAAAGAAAATTGACTTTCGGCTGATCACGGCCACGAATGAAAACCTGGAGGCCGCGGTGGAGGCGGGCCGCTTCCGTGAAGATTTGTACTACCGCATCCATGTGGTGCCGATCTTTTTGCCTCCATTACGGGAGCGCGAAGAAGACGTTGCGCTGCTTTTGGATCATTTCCTGCGTTTTTTCTGCCGGGCCAACGCACAACCGCTCAAGAGACTGGAACCGGACGTAGTGGAGATTCTGGAGGACTATTCGTGGCCTGGAAATGTGCGCGAACTCGAGAATGTTGTGCAACGCCTGGTGCTGATGGTGCCAGGAGAGGTCATTACCGCCAAGCATCTGCCCCACCAGATTCTCTATGCGAGCACTGCCAAGCAGGAATCGCTACTGATTCCCGAAGATGGAATTTCTTTCGATGAGGAAATAGCGAAAATCGAAGTTGCATACTTGGAGGCGGCATTGCGCCGGACAAACGGAAGGAAAGCGGAGGCGGCCAGACTGTTGCAAATCGACCCGCAGAAGATGAAGTATTTGTGTCGCAAGTACAATCTACGGCCTGCCCGAACCGATTAATAATTAACCCGAAATGGGTTAATTATTTACCACTCGGAGGGCGTCGGACTCTATCCCATCGATTCGACCCCGACCGGTTCGGCGCTATCTTAATGATTTCATTCAATAGCCACTTTCGTTTGATCTTGAGTCTGGTTTGGCACTTCCGGTGCTTATACAAAATACAGACCGGAGACGTGGGAAACCGATCGAGAGATTGAAGAACCAAAAATTAGCGTAACGGAGGATGGTATGTCGATTCAGAAAAAGTCATTGATCAGTAATCGCGCGACGGTTCAGAAGGCAGTCATTGCGAAGTCCAGCATGGAGCCGCAAACCGAACTGACGAAGAGCGAGGCGGGGCTCACAAAGTCCGCAATTTCCAACAAGTCAGGGATTTCCAACAAGTCGGCCATCTCCAATAAATCCGCCATCTCAAACAAGTCCGGCTTCGCCAATAAGTCGGGTTTTGCAAATAAGTCCGGTTTCGCCAACAAATCGGGTTTCGCGAATAAATCGGGCTTTGCCAACAAGTCCGGTTTTGCAAATAAATCCGGCTTTACCAACAAGTCCGGCTTTCGATAGAGCTAGCTAACAAATCCAGGGCCAGTTGATTCGCGTCGGCTTTCTTTACACCGTCGCGGCGGTAAGAAAGGGCTGCGAGCTTTCTCGCGGCCTTTTTCTTTTACCACATCTTGCGCGCGACTGAGTCGTGGAGTAATCTCCAACCAAATCCGGCCAGGCTTCGATGGCCGACCCAAATTTTCCCAGTGCCTGGCATTCCCTCCCGCAAGACCCCGTCGGAAGGGAGTTCGATGACCGCGTTGTAGTACTCGGTCTGGCGAAATCCTTCGTAGTGCTCTTCTTTGGGAATTAAGCCTTCTGGAATAGCTCCTATTGTCGGGCCGACCGCCAGGACTGTCCCTCGTCGCGGGCGAATGTAAGCATCCAGTTTCAGGTCCGCGGGCGCGCCGACGCGAATGTCCCGTAGCGCGATCTGTGGAATGAAGATGCGCACCCGCACCGACGAAAGGTCGTCCACCTCGGCAATTTCGGTGCCCTCTTTCAGATACGCGTCCTGCAGATCATGCAGTCGCGGGGTAACGACCACACCCGCGACCGGACTGACAACGACAAGCTTGGCAATTTGTTCGGACAACACACGGTTGCGTTCCTGCAGTTGTTGGCGTTGGCGCACGGCGGAGCCAAAAGAGGCATAGCGCAACTCAGCCTGCGTGGCTCGGGCAGTCGCTGTTGCGAGGTCGGCTCGCGCGCGGTCGCCTTCCGATTCAAGGCTCAAATTTCGGAGCATCAGCACTGGAGTTCCTTGGGAGACAGTCGTTCCCTCCTGCACGAAAACGCCGTCTACCCGGCCGGGCACCTCAGCGCGAATCACAGCCCGGCGCGTGGGTTCGACAGCAAACCGCCCGGCTATCGTGTCGGGCCAAATAGGAGCAAAAATCAGGAAGACTACGCCGGCAGCGGCCAGGCCCAGCCGCACAGGGGTGAGCCATGCCTGCACTCGCTCTTTTTTATCCAAATAAATAATTTTCATAAATTTGCCCGAGGCGACAATACGCGATTGAAAAACCTTTAGGGCCAGTAACGTAGCCGGAAGCCACGCCCAGTCTGGCGAGAATTTGTGAGCGATGTTGTAGACGAGTTCCACGATCACGAACAACAACAGATAGCAATAGACGCCGGAAGCGATAGCATACGCAATGAACAGCGGGCGGCGCTGCCGCGGCACATACTCCACTTCAACGGGCAGGCCACAAATGTGGCGCTTCCACCAGGTGCTGAGATATGCCGTAGACTTTTCCTTGAGATCGGTCACCCCCAGCAGTTCACTGAAAACAAAATAACCGTCCAGTTTGACCAGCGGATTGATGTTAAGAGCGACCACCCCAATTCCTGTGATCACGATCAACATGTAAGCCACATTGTGAATCCAGAGACCCTGCGGCGTAGCCCACCACAGAACCGTGGCAAACGAACAAAACACCAGTTCGATCCAGATGCCGGCAAGCGCGGTGTAGATGCGAGGCCATTTCCCGGCATAGAGGTAGACCTCCGTGCTGTCGCAAAAGAAGCAGGGCATGAAATACATCAGCAGGAAGCCCATGGCATGGACGCCGCCGCCGAAATGCTTCACCGTGCAGCCGTGGGCCGTCTCGTGGAAGAAGGCAACGAAGGAGAACAGTACCCAAACGGTAATGAAATCGACCAGGCCCTTGTCGGTGAGGGTGTAGAACTCCAACGTGTCGTGCCAAATCATGCTCCAGTGCCCGAGGAAAATCACAGCCATGATCACGACCATTACCAGGCCAAAAAGATTGAATCCAGGGGTGAACAGGAATTTGATATACGGATAGATTCGGCCCAGGAACGCGTCCGGATCCCAGGCGGCAACGTTGACCTCCGACAGTTCGCCCCATTTGCTCTTGCGTCTTTTCTTGCGCTGCTGCTCCAGAGTCTCCAAGAGGACGGCGTTGCTTTCCAAAGCGGTGCGATGAATCATGTCAGTGGCGGCGAGGGCGTCGGAGAAATCTCGCACCTGTTCTTCGGAGCACTCTTCGCCCGATATCTCGCTGTACTTCGCGGCGATTTCCTGAAAGGAACTCCTGCCATCGAATAACAGCAGAAGTTGCCACTGTTCGGGACTCAGACGGTAGAAGCCATTCTCCTTGGGTTTGAGGACAAATATTTTGCGCACACCTTCTTCGACGTGCTCGCGTGCCACCAGGCTCGGCTCCATGCGTGGCAGAACCTGCTGGACGCGGCGTTCCCGGATTTCCGGGAGCGCCATATCCAGCGTGCGAATGATGTTCATTGAGATTGAGGAATGCGGATGTTGGCGGTCATGCCAGGCCGGAGATGGCCGCCCGGGCCCACGATTTCCGCCAGAACTTCAATGGTTCCGCTGGAGGGATCGACGACCGGACTGATCTGAATCACCTTGGCTTTATACGGGAAATCGGGGCTGTCCGGGCAAGTTACGTCGATGATCTGGCCGCGCGTCACTCGGCCGAGCATGCGCTCGGGCAGAGTGAACGTGACGCGTAAGGG
>JBAQJU010000087.1:0-16555 GCA_049300475.1 Terriglobales bacterium
TTCCGATGTTCCCGCAGAGCGAGATCCCTCTTTCCTACCTTGGTTTTGATCGCAACGAATATCCCGGAGACCAGAACCTGAAAGAACTGCGAGCGACGTTTTCCTATTCGTCCTATTGGTTGAACAATCCTCCTGGCACAAAGGTGAATACCTGGCTGGGGAAGCGCAGCAAGTTGGAAGCGGCCGGGTTTGGATTTGCAGTTCTTTTCAACGGGCGGTTGTATCGCGAACTGGGCAGCGAGGCCCGCGCATCAATGCTAGGGAAGCGCGACGGGCAAGCGGCGGCCGCCGCTGCAGAGCGGGAAGGATTCCCGGCGCAGACGATCATCTTTCTCGATCAGGAAGAGGGTGGCCGCTTGCTCGCGGCGCAGAAGGCGTACCTGTTTGCCTGGGTAGAGGGAATCAGCCAAACTGAATTTCGTGCCGGCGTGTATTGCTCGGGAATTGCGGCGCAGGAGAAACGCGGCGTGAGCATCATTACCGCTGAAGACATACGGCAGAATGTCTTGGACCGGCACATTACTTACTGGGTGAGTAACGATGGCTGTCCGCCATCGCCCGGATGTGTGGCGAATGGCCGGCCAGCAAGGCCGAGCGCCAGCGGAATTGAGTTCGCGGAGGTCTGGCAGTTTGCGCAATCTCCGCGGCGGGAAGATGTCGCGGCAACGTGCAGGGGTTACAACTCCGACGGGAATTGTTATGCGCCGAATTCCGATGCTCTAGAGCAACTTCATCTTGATCTTAATACGGCTACGTCCGCCGACCCTTCTCACGGCAGGAATCGTTAAGTGCGGTAGGCAAGCCTTGTGATTCAGCGAGAGCCAGGAAATTGGGGAGGCGGTTTCGTTCTTAGTAGAACGCGTCGTACTTTGTAACGACCCAGCCGGCGTCTCTCTTTTCTTCCGTAATCGAGAACAGATCCTTGTAGGTGGAGTCGTGCGCGGGAGTGGAGTAGCGCTTTCCCTTAAAGTACAGAATGACGAGTGGAGGGTCGTCTTCCCACTCCACCAGATTCCATGAAATCAGCGGGTGCTGGCTTTCGGAATCGCAAAGAAAGTCGGCTCGTTTCTGCCGGTAGTCTTTTTCCCAGTCGGCCAGGGCCTTGCGGCAATCGCCGTCACGCAATTGTGCGACGAACGCGTTGGCGGTTCGCTCGACGGTGCGGTCGCGCAGGGGATTCATGGTGATGCTGAGCGGCATTTTGGTCAGCGGGTCGCGTTCGTCCGAACGCGACAGAACCGGCGGTTGATTACTAAGCCAGAGGAGATAGCCGAGAAAGATCGCCACGAGCAGGCTGGCGCAGCCCACCGCAATCGCGAGATGGGTTCTGGAAACCGGCATTGCATGAAAGTTTGCGGCAAAGGGAAGGCGGCGGCAAGATTACGATGGACACATCGCTGCGCAGAACGTAGAGCGCCCGTGAGAGAGAACGCCAATCGCGCGACGAGGGTGAAGCGCAGCAGGTCGTGAGCAGCCGCGGTGCTTGGCGGAGCGACTATGCTAGAAGGAAATGAGGCAAGAATGCTCTTGATGTGCCGGAGCATCCCGCCTGGGCCGGTTTGTGTTTTCGGGGACTGGGGCGTATAGTCAGTGATGAAAACTGTTGTGTCGTAGTGTCAGGATTGTCGAAGCACACCAGTGGGCGAAAGCCCACTTTTTAGTTGGGACGATGTTGATACTGCGGGTTTCTTGTAAACTGCTGAGAACATGGCGTTTGATCAAGTTAAGCTCCGGGGGATTGCGGAGCGCGTGGCAGGCTCGAGCGGACTCGAATTGGTCGAGATCGAATTCCTCGGCTTGGGTAAGCACCGAATGCTGCGCGTATTTATCGACCGGCCCGGAGCGGTTCCGTCGGCGCAACATCCGGACGGGGTGACGCACGAGGACTGTTCGAAGTTCAGCCGCGAGTTTGGAACGATTGTCGATGTTGAAGATGCGGTACCGGGCGGGTCGTATGTCCTGGAGGTTTCGTCTCCCGGGCTGGACCGCAAGCTGACAAGTGCAGCGGATTTCGAGCGTTTCCGCGGGCATCGCATAAAGTTGACGACCCGGGAGCCGGTGAACAACAACCGGCATTTCGAAGGAAAGTTGGAAAGGTTCGAGGATGGGAAGCTGTTACTCGACCTGAGCGCGGCGCGGCGCAAGATGCGTCCGAAAGACGGCGCGCCGGCGGTTGAGATCGAGTTGACGAACGTGGAGAAGGCGAATTTGGTGCCTGAAATTTAGGAGCGAGGTGTCAGGTATTAGGTCTTAGGTCTCAGGAAAAACAGAATCTGAGACCTGACACCTAAGACCTGAAACCTAGAACTTTTATGGCAAGTGAGCTCTACAACATCATCGAAGGCGTGAGCCGGGAAAAAGGAATCGACCCGCAGATTGTGGTCAGCGCGGTCGAGGACGCGATTGTCGTGGCGACGCGGAAGTATTACAAGACCCAGGAAAATCTGCGCGCCGTGCTCGATAAAGACTCCGGCAAGATCAATGCCTATGCGGTGAAGTCCATTGTTGAAACTCCGGAACAGGTCGAGGATCCGAACCTTCAGGTGACGGTGGAGCAGGCGCGCAAGCTGGACCCCAGCGCGGAAGCGGGCGGCGAATTGCTGATTCCGAAGGTGACCGAAGGAATTCTTGGACGGATTGCCGCGCAGCTGGCGAAGCAGGTCATTTTTCAAAAGGTCCGCGAGGCTGAACGCGACACGATTTACAACGAATACATCGGGCATGTGAACGAGATCGTGAATGCGACGGTGAAGCGGATCGAAGGGCCGGACGTGATCGTCGATATCGGCAAAGCCGAAGCGCGCATGGGCCGCAAGGAACAATCGCGGCTGGAATCTTTCGCGGTGGGCGAGCGGATTCGCGTGGTCATCGTCCGGGTCGAAAAAGCCGCAAAGGGTCCGGGCGTAGTGGTTTCGCGCGCGGCGCCCGAACTGGTGCAGCACTTGTTCCAGACCGAGGTGCCGGAAATTTACGACGGTACGGTCGTGATCCGGGCGATTGCGCGGGAGGCGGGCGAACGCACCAAGATCGCGGTCATGTCGAAAGACAAAGACGTGGATGCGGTCGGAGCCTGCGTTGGAATGAAAGGCATGCGCGTGCAATCGATCATTCGCGAACTGCGCGGCGAAAAGATCGACATCATCGAGTATCACGAGGATGCGGTAACCTTCGCCGAAAAGGCATTGCAGCCGGCGAAAGTCAGCCGTGTCACGATTGTGGATACCTCCGATAAGCATCTGGAAGTGGTCGTGGACGATACGCAACTTTCGCTCGCAATCGGCAAGAAAGGCCAAAACGTACGCCTGGCGGCCAAGTTGCTGGGCTGGAAAATCGACATCAAGAGCGAAGAAGAGAAGCGGCAGGAAGTGGAGCAGCAGATGTCGGCGCTGGTCACGCAGACTGTGACTCCGCTGGAAAATGTAACCGGACTGGGCGAAGCGCTGGTGGAGAAGTTGAAGGCTGCCGGGGTTAATACTGTCGAATCGTTGGCCGACATGACCCCCGAGCAACTGGAAGCGATTGAAGGCATTGGCCCGAAAACGGTGGAAAAAATCAGTATTGCGGTCAATAATTATTTCGCCAGTCTGGATGGCGGCGAGGCCGTCGCCGCCGAATCAGAGACCGCCGAACCGGGGAGCGGGGGGTCTGACGCTGCTGCAGCTGAAAGCACAGCGGAAGCTGTCCCCGAAGCGGCTTCCGATGAGGTCGCAACGGAGAGCGCGAGCGAAGCGGACGAACTAACCGTGGAAGCCGAGCCGGCTGAAATGGCGGCCTCTGAAGAAACCGAGCAATCGCCGGCTGAAGAAGAAGAAGCAGAGCAGCCGCCAGCGGAAGAAGCTCCCGAAGACAAGCAGAGCTGATTTCGGGAATACGGCGAGTCTGGGCCGTTGTCCAGACCGAAAGCGCGAACTTTGCCAGTCGCGCCAGCGAGTTCGACAGGGATTCCGTGAGGGTGATATGCGAGCGTAGGTATTCGAGCGTAGAAGTCGTGCGGGACCGGAAAAGGAAAACGAGAGCGGATGAAGATTCGAATCAATGATCTGGCCCGTGAGCTGGAAGTCAAGAGCAAGGAGATTCTTGACGTGCTGACCACGGTGGGTGTCACCGAGAAAAAGACGCACTCGAGTTCTCTGGAGGAACACGAAGCCGAACTGGTCCGTAAGCATCTTCGCTCCCGTTCCGAAGCCGGATCTACCGCGGCAAGAGCTTCCCGTTCCACGACCGCGCACGCCGAAGACGAGATCAAAACCAAGATCGACCTGTCGCATATTTCCCGTCCGGGCGACGTGTTGCGGGCTATTACGCAACAAAAGGAAGCGGCCGAACATCCTCCGGCCCGCCCGGTGGCGAAGCCTCCAGCGGCCAAGCCAGTCAAAGCCGCGCCGTCGATCGAAGCAAGAGAAGAAGGTCCGGCCGCGTCCGCGCCGCCTAAGCCGGGGGTGGAGCCGCCTGCACCAAAACTGGTGACGCCCGCTTCGGTGGCCGCTTTGCGCCCGCCCGCCGTGGTCGTAATTCCGCCGAAAGCTCCGCCGAGTCCTCCGGCGGTGGCGACACCGCCGTCTTCACCGACCTTCGCATCGCCGGTTGCGAGTGCTGCGCCGCCAGCCGTTGCAGTTCCGCCGCGAGTTGCCACCCCTGCGGTGCCACCGGCCGCCAGCCTGCCTTCGCCCGCGCAGGTGCCGGCGCAAGGGATACATCTCCAGAGTGCGCAGGGAAGTGCGCAGGGAAGTGCGCAGGGAAGTGCGCAGGCTCAAAGCTCAGCGCCGTCAAGGCCAGCCGCTCCGCCGCCGCGCATGATCATGCCGCAGACCGGGCCGCGTCCGGTATACAAAGCTCCGATTCCTCCTCCAGGAGCGCCTCCTCGTGCCGTGCCAGGAAGGCCAGTTCCGGGGCAGCCAATCTTTCAGCGCACGGCGAGGCCTCAAGCACCGGGAGGTGCTCGTCCGCCGCTTCGTCCAGGCGAACGGCGTCCGATGCATCCGACGCGCGTGTCCCCCGCAGGAGCGCGTCCGCTGGGCGTCGGTCCGGGAGCGGGAGCGATGCCTCCGCCGGGACCAACCCGTCCCGGAAGCCGTCCAGGCGCTCCATCGCGCCGTCCAGGACAAAGATATGTGCCGCGAGGCGTGAAGGAAGGCCCGATGAAGGGCTACACTCCGCCGCCGCGCATGACCATCAGCAACGAACCGCTGCCGATCACCAAGAACATCACGATTACCGAGGGAATTTCGGTCAAGGATCTGGCGGAGAAGCTTGGCATCCGCGCCAAGGATCTGATCGCTCGCCTGGTGGTGCGTGGAGTCTTCGCCACCATCAACCAGACTCTCGACGCCGAACTAGCCAGCGAAATGGCGCGCTTCTTTGGAGCCGAGACAGAAGTCATAACCTTCGAAGAGCAGGCAGCCAAAGAAACGGCCGAGGCGACCGAGAGCAGCGAGGAGGGCGCGGAAGCGGTTTCGCGTCCACCGGTGGTCACTATCATGGGCCACGTCGACCACGGCAAGACCACATTGCTAGATTCGATCCGCTCCACCGATGTGGCGGGCGGTGAAGCGGGCGGTATTACGCAGCATATCGGCGCTTATAAGGTGCGGATCGCGGACACGACGTCTCCTGCCTACGGGCGCGAGATCGTCTTTCTCGATACGCCCGGCCACGAAGCGTTTACGCGCATGCGCTCGCGCGGCGCCAAGGCGACCGACATTGTTGTGCTGGTTACCGCGGCCGATGATGGCGTGATGCCGCAGACCGTTGAAGCGATTGATCATGCGCATGCTGCCGAGGTTCCGATCATTGTCGCGGTGAACAAGATCGATAAGCCGGACGCAATGCCCGAGCGTGTGAAGAAGCAGTTGGCCGATCGCGGACTGGTGCCGGAAGAGTGGGGCGGCAAAACGGTTTTTGTCGACGTCTCCGCCAAGAAGAAAACGAATTTGAACCTGCTGCTGGAAATGATCTGCCTGACTGCCGACCTGCAGGAATTGAAAGCCACTCCCGTGCGAGCGGCAAGCGGCGTGGTGCTCGAAGCGAAGCTCGATCGCGGACGCGGTCCGGTTTCCACCATTCTGGTACAGAACGGCACGCTCCACACGGGCGACAATTTCGTGGTCGGCAACGTGTACGGCAAAATCCGTGCCATGTTCGATGACCGCGGGCAGGGGCTGCAGGAAGCGCCTCCCTCCACGCCCGTCGAAATCCTTGGACTGGAAGGCTTGCCGCAGGCGGGCGACCAGTTTGTGGTGGTTACCGACCGCGAGAAAGCGCGCGACATTTCCGAGTACCGCGAGCAGAAGGCGCGCGAAGCTGCCCTCGCCAAGAGTTCACGGGTCTCGCTCGAAGGCTTGGCCGAGCAACTCAAGACGGCTGGCATCAAGGAACTGAACATCATTTTGAAAGCGGACGTGCAAGGCTCGGTCGAAGTGCTGGGCGATTTGCTGGGCAGGCTCTCGAATGACAAGGTTCGCCTGAAGTTGCTGCGGTCCGGCATTGGAGCGATCACCGAGACCGATGTGCTGCTGGCCTCGGCGTCGAACGCCATCATCATCGGTTTCAATGTCCGCCCCGAGCGCAAGGCGCAGGAACTGGCCGATCAGGAAAAAGTCGACATCCGGCTGCATTCGATCATTTACGAATTGCAGGATGAGATCAAGCGCGCCATGACCGGTTTGCTCGAGCCCACTATCAAGGAGACTTACCAGGGCCGTGCCGAGGTGCAGGAAACCTTCCGCATCCCGAAGGTCGGAACGATCGCTGGCTGCCGCGTGACCGATGGCATCATCAAACGCGATTCGGAAGTGCGCCTGCTGCGTGATAACGTCGTTGTTTTCAAAGGAAAAGTCGGCTCGCTGCGGCGCTTCAAAGACGATGCTTCCGAGGTGCGTTCCGGGATGGAGTGCGGCATCTCAATCTCCAACTACGGCGACATCAAAGTGGGTGATGTGATTGAAGCATTCCTGACCGAGAGAATTGCCGCCGAGGGCATCGCCTAGCGACCGCGTGGAGAAAATCGACTTTTGCGAAAATCCCGCTCTTACCACATAAAAAGGCGTGACTCCATGGAGTCACGCCTTGTTTGTATCGTGTCCGCAGCTTACTTCTTAAGCTGTTTCGCCGCGTGGGACCGAGCTAGTGGGCGAACCATGAACATCGATCGGTGAGCCGCTGCTGCCCCCTGGGGCGCTCCTGCGATCGAGGAACTCTGCAGTTGGAACAAACCGGCGGCGACTTGATCAGCGTCGACCTCGATGGTGAGGACGGTTGAGCTATCGACTACGTAGTACTCCAGGGTTAGTCCGCCGAGCGGCGTTCCGAGGCTTGGAACAACGATTGAGCCCCGTCCGGTCACCGGCGAATCCGGGGTATAGGTGCCAGTCAAGTTCAGGGGCTGAGTCAGACTGCCTTCGTCATTCTCCTGCAATACGCCGGTCACGTTGTTGGTGGTGGCCGTCGTGGCATCGAATTGTGCTATGTCATCGATCTCGCTATTGGGATTTTCCCCGGTGAGATTCATTCCGTAGCCGATCGAGGTACCGGCCGAAAATGAGGTCCCGGCTTGGGCGTAGCCGACACCTTGAGTAAGGTTTGACGAATCGATCTCAAGCATCAGAAGTCCGCCGCTGGAGGGATAGATGACCCAGTTAGTGGCGGGAGTGAAGCCGCTCAGATTAACCTCGACCCGCCCGCCGGTGGAAGCGGGACCGGCAGCGGTGCCGCTGAATTGCAATTGCGACGAGTTGACGGAACCGGAGTCGTTGACATCCTCAAGGCCGCTCGGAAAGTTGCCGGTTCCATTCGAAGTCATGAGGCCCCCGAGGGCGATAGGGCCGGTGGAGTTGGTACCCCCCGCCATGGTGAACACCATGGGGCCGTTGGGAATGGAAGCGCCGGTTTGCGAGAAGGCATCCCCGATGAGGAAGTTGGTGTCGTCGGTTTCGATGAGCTTCACATGGGTGGCGTCGATCGGGTAGAAATCGAAGGTAAGGCTAAAGTTAGAAGTGGTAAGGGTGATTGATCCGGGAGCGGTGCCCGAACCGAGCGTAGCGCCGCCCGTTATGGTCTCGGCTGGGTAGACGAAAGGAGCGGCGTTGAGATCCTCGATCCCGGCCGTGATGGTGCCGCCGGAACTGAGCGTGAAGGCTCCGGTCGCGGCGGAAATATTACTTCCGGTAACACCAGAGATATTGAAGGCGTAAGGGCCGGCCAGTTGACTCAAACTGGTGACGCCGCTCTGCAAGTCGAGGGTGCCGCTGCCGGAGCCCCGGGTGTCGAATTCACTGATCGATCCGTGAAAACTCACGCCATTGGAGGTTGAGGTCAGGACAAAACCCAGGGCAAAGGTTCCTGCCGCGCTGGTAAGGTTCACCTGACCACGGCCGTCGGTGTTGACGGTATAGGAACCAGCGGTAATCGTCTGAGCCGACGCTACACCGACGCTGGGGTCGATGATGTCCATTGTGCCGGCAGTAATACCGCCGCTGGCATTCGCGGTAAAAGCGCCCGCCATGGCGATGAGGTCACCGGTGCTGGAATCCGAGCCTTCCGACGAAAAAACGTACGTTCCACTCAGGTTGCTGGCACTGAACCCACTGTTGTTGGCTTTAGGCAGATTCGTCGAGCCGCAACCGGCTAGCAAGAAGAGACCTGAAATTGCCGCCAGAGCCATGACCCGTCTGGCTGACGCAGAACAAGCAAGGGGATTCATGATGAGACACTCCTGTCGATACGTTTTTCCCTGCTATGACAACTGTAAGATGCGCTAAACCCTGATTGTAGAAAGAAGTTTCTGTAAAGAAAAGTAAAAGGGTTGTTAAAGTTGAGGCTGCTATGCCTTGTTGGTGATTTCCGCGGGTCTGCCCCGGACTCCGGGCGCGGCGGTCCGCTTCCGGCTTTGCGACATCCAGACGGCCACGCGGTAGAGCAGCAGGATGCCCAGCACGAAGCCGTACTCCAGCGGCTTGTGCTTATCCGCCTTTACCAGCCAGTAGTAATGCACAACACCAAGAATTCCGGTCAGATAAATCAGTCGATGCAGACGCTGCCAGTTCTTGCCGCCGAGACGCCGGATTGAACCGGCGGTCGAGGTGAGGGCGAGCGGGATCATGAGGACGAAGGCGGAGAATCCTACCGTGATGAAAGGACGCTTGGCGATGTCTTTCAACATCTCATGAACGTCGAAGAATTTGTCGAGCCAGATGTAGGTCAGAAAGTGCAGGCTCCCGTAGAAGAAGGCGAACAGGCCGATCATGCGGCGCACACCGATCAGCCAGTATTGGCGGGTCAACTGGCGCAGGGGCGTGATCGAGAGCGTGGTGAGAATAAGGATCAGCGTCCAGTCGCCGGTCGAGTGCGTGATGACCTCGATGGGATTGGCGCCCAGACCGCTATGCAGCGCCTTCCATACAAGGCGAGCCAGCGGGATGAGGGCGGCGAGGAAGAGGACGAGTTTTGTGAGGCGTAGACGGCTCATAAGACAAGTCAAAAGTCAGAAGTCAATTGCAGAAGTAAAATCCCCACGTTTTTGATGCTCACTTCTTCAATTTGACTTCTGACTTTTGACTTGTCTTAAAAGTTTTTTTTCAGGTCCATGCCGGAATACAGGCTCGCCACCTGATCGTATCCGTTGAACATGAGGGTGGGGCGCTTGAAGAATTCACCGAGACGGCGTTCCTTGGCCTGGCTCCAGCGCGGATGGTCAACGTTGGGATTCACGTTCGAATAGAAGCCGTACTCGTTGGGCGCATACTGTTGCCAAGAGTTCAGCGGCTGCTTGTCGGTGAAACTTATGCGCACAATCGATTTCGCGCTCTTGAAGCCATATTTCCACGGGATCACCATGCGCAGGGGTGCGCCATCCTGATTGGGAAGCACTTCGCCGTACATGCCGAAGCAGAGCAGGGCGAGTGGATGCATGGCTTCGTCCATGCGCAAGCCTTCGAGGTAGGGCCACTTCAATACGTCAGTGCGCTCGCCGGGCATCTGTTTAGGATCGTACAAGGTGGTGAACTCGACGAACTTTGCTTTGGGCAACGGCTCGGCGCGGTTGATCAGTTCGCTGAGGGAGAAGCCAATCCAGGGGACGACGATTGACCAGCCCTCGACGCAGCGATGGCGGTAGATGCGCTCTTCGGGGGCAGCCATCTTTATGATCGTGTCTACATCGAGCACCTGCTTTTTCTTGACATCGCCGTCGATCGTCACCGTCCAGGGACGAGTCCTGAAATTCTTTGCCAGGTTGGCGGGCTCGTATTTGTCGGTCGAGAATTCGTAGAAGTTGTTGTAGTTGGTGACGTCCTTGTAGGGAGTTTCCTTTTCCGTCGTGCTGAAGGGACTTTTCCGCAGACCATCGATCTTTGCATTGGCCTGGACTGTGAGCGGGGGATTCGCCAGTTCGCGGAAGGCTACGCCGGTAACCGCGGCGGCGCCGGTCAGAGCCGCGCCCGCCAGAAATGCACGGCGGTTTAGATAAGTTTCTTTGGGAGTAATTTCAGACGACGGAATGTCGGATGCTTTCCTGATCAACATTGCTGACCCCTATGAAGTACGCGCGGCAGCCGAACGTGGATGTGCCCGGTCCCGGCCCCACACTTTGCTATTACTTACAGTATAGGACGCTCAGGAGTTGGGAAAAGTTTCATGCCGGGCGGGGAATTCAGTCCGAAGCTGAGGCTGATTTGGAAAGCGGCCGCGAGCGCAGTACTTCGCGGACTTTCTTGGCAAGGTTCTGGAGCGTGAAGGGTTTCTGGAGGAAGGCGGTGCCGGGACTGAGCGCGCCCTGGGTGGCGATCGCATCTTCGGTGTAGCCCGAGAGGTAGAGCACGCTGGTGCCGGGACGTAGAGCGACGAGTTTTTTCGCTAGTTCGCGGCCACCCATGCCGGGCATGACAACGTCGGTGACGAGGATGTCGATGGGCGCTTTGGTTTCCTCGGCGATGCGCAGGCCGCACTCGCCGTTTTCGGCTTCCAGTACTCGGTAGCCGCGAGAGACCAGCGTCACGCGAACCAGTTCGCGCACCGACTCCTCGTCCTCCACCAGGAGAACGGTTTCGCAGCCTCCTCTTTCGGTTTCCGGCGGCACGACGGGGCCTAGTTCTGCGATGGTATCTTCCACGCAGGGCAGGTAAACGAAGAAGGTCGTCCCGACCCCGATGCGGCTCTCGGCAAAGACGTATCCGTTGCTCTGCTTGACGATGCCGTAAACGGTGGAAAGGCCGAGGCCGGTGCCCTTGCCTTTTTCTTTGGTGGTGAAAAACGGCTCGAATATGCGGGACTGCGTTTCTTTGTCCATGCCGTGACCGGTATCGGCAACGGCAATCACCGAATAACGGCCGGGCTGGATGAAGCGATGCTCACCGATGTTCTGGCGCACGGTGACATTCGAGCTTTGGATGGTGATCCGGCCGCCGCCGGGCATGGAGTCCCGGGCATTGACCACCAGGTTCATGATGACCTGCTCCAGTTGGCCCGCGTCCGCGCGCGTTCGTCCAGCTTCGCTGGCGAGGCGTGTGACCAACTCGATGTTTTCTCCGATCAAAGGACGAAGCAGCCGCTCCATGTCACCGATGACTGTATTTACATCGACCACTTTCAGTTCGAGGACCTGCTTGCGGCTGAACGCCAGCAACTGGCGCGTGAGGGTGGCCGCGCGATCCGCCGCCTGCTGGATGGATTGCACCTTCTGATGCATGTCGCCAGCGGGGTCGAGTTGCTCGAGGAGGACTTCGGTGTATCCGTTGATCACCATTAGCAGGTTGTTGAAGTCGTGCGCCACGCCGCCTGCCAAGCGGCCCACCGCTTCCATCTTTTGCGCTTGGCGAAATTGCTCTTCCAGTTGCCGGCGCTCGGTGATGTCTTCCGCGATTAACTCGAGGACCTCTTCCGGTTCGTCGGGACTGCTGGCGGCGCGGCCGTTGAGCCGTACGGTGATGGTGTGGCCATTCTTATGCTTCCACTGCACTTCCACGCCGTTCAGACTGCCGGTGCGCTGATATTCTTCAGTCAGGCGGTCGATTTCGTAGGGATTGACGTAAACTTCGCGGCGCGCGTCCAGCGCAAGAACCTCTTCCACCGATCCGTAGCCCAGCATGGCGATGAGTGCAGGATTGACATCCAGAAACCTTCCGCCCAATGTGCAGCGATAAATGCCAAACACGGCGCTCAGAATGAGAGAACGGTAGCGAGCCTCGGAGCGCCGGAGCGCTTCTTCATAGCGCTTGTGTTCGATCGCCGTCGCCAGTTGCTGGGAGACGAACTCGAGAATTTCGCGGTCGCGGGCTCCGAAGCGGACATTCTCGTTGTAGCTCTGCACCACCAGCACGCCAATGCTGTTGGCACCGCTCTTCAGCGGTACGCCCAGCCAGTCGAGCGACGGCGCGCCGATCAATTCCACCTCGCCGCGCTTCACAAGTTCTTCAAAAACCGCTGGAGTCGCCAGCAACGGCTCACCGGTGCGCAGCACATATTCCGTCAGGCCGCGGCCCAGCCCCTTGGGGTCGGGAGCGGGATCCTGTTCGTCGACAAAATAGGGGAAGCTCAGCAACTGGGATTGTCGATCGTGAATCGCGATGTAGAAGTTGCGCGTATACATCAGCTGACCGACGATGTTATGAATGGCCGCGTAAAACTGCTGCAAGTCCTCCGCCGACTGGCTGCGGGCGGCGATTGCATACATGGCGGAGTTCAACTCCTCGGCGCGCTTTTGCTCGGTGATGTCGCGATAGGAGGCGTAGGCTCCAATTCTTTTCCCATTCAGCATTACGGGCGAGGTGGAGAGCAGAACCTCTACCAATGAGCCGTCCTTCCGCTTCCGCCGAGTCTCCAGCGTGAGGTTATTGCTGCCTTTGACGCTCTGGCTGATCCAGGCGGTCTCAGCATAGCGGTCGGGCGGTACGATCAGCTGATCGAGGGATCGTCCGCCAACGTCGGCTGCCGTAAAGCCGAATAGCCGGGTGAACTCCCCGTTGATGCGCAGAATACGGCTGTTTTCATCGACAATGGTGATCGCTTCCGGAGCGTTTTCGATGATCTGTTCCAGGTAGGCTTTTTCGATCTGGAGGGGAACTTCGGGATCCTGGTTTACGGAATTCTGGTTTACGGAGTCTTGGTTTGGGGCCACGGCAATCGAATCGGGATCCGGGATCGCACCGTGTGCCGTTGCGGAGGAAAGCCCCGGTTCGAGCGATTCCCGCAGCGTCGTTAGCCGCAGCAGTCCCGTCGAATCCGTCGCTGGGGTGACTTTCTCCCCCATACAGGTCCTTCCCAATACTGTTGGCGATACATTCAATCGTATGGGAGCGAGCTTGCAGGCTGTTAATTACGGCAGTGATGGAGCCTTCGGATGGGCTGCGGGAAGCGTGTAGCCGCACCAAGGTGCATGTACAAGAAGATATGCACCTTCAGCAGCAGACCATGGCGAACATTTTCCATGTCATGCACGGTTCTTACGATCGCTGAGTGCAATCGGCTTGGTGGCGTGAAGGGTAGAAATCTGGTCTGCGTTTTTCCTGCGCACAAGACGCCATCGGCCGGGATCTCTCGCGTAAAGCTGCGTAAAGGCACGTGACAGAAGGCCAGGCTGCGTCTAACATGAACAATACCGTGGGGGTGGGCATCCCAGGTCTGATCCGCAGAGTCTGATCCGCGAAGTCTGACCCTCAGTCGCCCTCAAATCACCTGACCTAAATATGAGCCTACGCTCCAACGCCGCCGAAGCCTGGTATTCCGACGCTCAGTCCTCGGCAGCCCAGTTGGAGATCCCTCTTGATCTTCTTCCGCCGTCCAGCCTGACGCAGCCGCTTTGGCGTTCGCTGGTCGGCAATCTTCGGGATACGCTGGCCCCGGCCCAACTGCCGCCTCTTCAGCTGACTTCGCGGCCTGTCAATGTCGGATTGCTGCTCGGCGATCGCCTCAGCCTGCCCTGGTTTCGCAGTGTGTTTACCAACATCGGCGACGTCCTTTCTCCCGAAATCTTGCCCCCGCTCGAGCTCGAATCGCAGCCCGTCGATGTCGGCGAACTGATCACCGATCAGCTCAGCCACTTCTGGTGGGGTTCGCTGTTACGCAATCTGGCCGACCGGGTCGCGCCGGAAACCCAACCCGCTCTCCAGTTGACGGCCAAGCCGATCCTCGACATCATTCCCAAATCGTGGATCCTGCTGCCGATGTGGTCGGAAGTTGTGGACACCCCGAAGGTGTTTTATCCCGACAAGCCGAAGGCTGCCGACGTTCCTCGACCTTTCAACTTGAAACCGCCGCCCGCGCCAGCCGAGCCGCCACGGCCCGCATCCGCCGAACTTACTGCTGGAGATTTGTTGCGGGATCTACGTAGGTCGCGCATCCGACAGCGCGTCTGGATTGGGCTGGCGGCCGCGCAAATTGCTTATCTAGTGGCGGCAGCGATCTGGCTGCACTGATCCGCTAACCACATCCGCTTACTGCCGCAAGCCGACCCAGCTTTCCGAGATCACCATGGAGTTTCCGGGATTGCGCGAATCGTACTTGACCGACGTGGGCACACCGAGCCTGCAGGAATGAAGGTTGATCCACTGGCGAAGGTAGGTGACATCCTGCGAGGCTTCGTAGGAAACGCCCGCCACATCGTACTGGTAAATCAGCATGGTCGCCGCCCGCTGGCCATCGGCGGGAATCTCTTGCACATCAATCACCGTGCCATCGGTGATGCGCCCAATCGAGCTGAGCCAGACCCGGCGCTCGCGTTCCAGTTCCTCGGCAGTTTTTGTTTTGCGGCGGAGCACGGCATAGCCGGCGAATGCCAAGCCAATCCCCCCTAAGATGAGTGTGTAGAGACGGAGCGAAATCATTGCGAGAGAACCTGAACTGTTGGGATCGACTCCAGAATAAATCCGAATCTACTTCTGCGCCAATAGTACGAAGGTGCGTTGCAATCCCGTGATTTTGGGGAGGCTGTGGAATAATGTGGCAGTGGTTCGGCACCGAGCTTGGGATCGACTGGCCGCACCGCTTTTTCGGTACAACTACGAAACGTCTACGCGTTCCCGATACTCGGCCACTTGAACATTCCACCCCAAATCTTTCTTCATCAGGTCTCGGAGTTGCGACGATGCCGCCGGCTCTCCGTGAACCAGATATGTCACGCCTGGCTTGTTCTTGAAAGTACGCAGCCATTCCAGCAACTCGGGCGGATCGGCGTGATCGCTGAATTGTTCGATGGCAGCGACTTGGGCACGGATCGGAATGAACTGGCCGAAGATCTTTACTTCGTTCGCGTGCTTTCCGGACGCATGGTTTCCGGTCGCATGATCTTTGATGATGGCGCCGCGCGTGCCGGGCGCCTGGAAACCGATGAAGATCACCAGATTTTTCGGGTCGGGCAGGCGCTGGGCCAAGTGATGCAGGACGCGCCCGCCCGTTGCCATCCCGCTCGACGAGATGATGATTGACGGAAAACTGCTTTCGTTGATCTTCTTCGATTCTTCGGCGGTTTGCGCGAAGGTGAAGCCGGGCCAGTCGACGGGCGAGCCGTATTTTCTGATCAAGTCGGCTGCCTGGGGCGTATATTCCTCCGAATGCTTCAGAAAGATCTCGACGGCCTTGATGGCCATTGGACTGTCGCAGTAGACGGGCAGGCGCGGAATCTCACCCGACTCCATCATTTCTTTGAGGATGAAAAGAAATTTTTGCGTCCGTTCCACCGCAAATGCCGGAACGATCACGCTGCCGCCGCGCCTGGTGGTATTGCTAATCAGGCTGGCAAGCAGTGGACGAGGATCGGTATCGGGATGCTGCCGGTTTCCGTAGGTCGACTCCATCACCAGAAAGTCGGCGGTCTCGCCTTCCTGCGGCCCGGAGTGAACGACTTTGCCGGGCGCAATTTCGTCATCGCGCACCCGTCCCACGTCTCCGGTGAAAAGCAGCTTGCGCATGTGCCCGTTTGTCTTCAGCATCACCTCGGCCATGCACGAACCAAGAATATGTGCTGCACGCACGAAGCGAAATGAAAACTCCGGGCTGAGTTGCATCGCTTGCTCGACCGCGATTGGCTTGAAATATTGCAGGCAATCCTGCGCCTCTTTGAGCGTGTAGAGCGGGAGGGCCGGGCTGTGCTTTGACGTTCCTTTCTTATTATGAAAGGCGGCGTCTTCTTCCTGCAGGTGTCCGGAGTCGGGCAGCACGACCGAGCAGAGATCGATGGTCGGTGGACTAGCATAGATTGGGCCACGAAAACCTTCCTTCACGAGGCGTGGAATCCATCCGCAGTGGTCCAAGTGCGCGTGGGTAAGAACGACCGCATTAATTTCGCGCGCCGGAATCGGTATGTCCTGCCAGTTGCGCTCGCGCCATTCCTTCAGTCCCTGAAAAAGGCCGCAGTCGATCAGAACCTGGAACCCCTGCTTGCCGCTCAAATCATCGGTGGTGTTGATCAAGTGCTTGGAGCCGGTGACGGTGCCGGCCGCGCCGAGAAACTGGATGTAGGGCAAGAAGCGTCTCCTGAAAAGAAATCTAACACGCGAGGATTGGGTTAAAGGTCAGTGGTACGAGGTCAGATTGCAGAGGTAAGAACCCAAATCCATCAGGTTTTTAC
>JBAQJU010000088.1:0-1881 GCA_049300475.1 Terriglobales bacterium
TTCCAAATCGATGCTCCTCGTGAGCAATGTTCGAGAGCTTCGTCCATGTTCAGCCACTGAAGCTGCGGCTGCTTTCCGCAAGTAACGATGTTGACGTAGTTGCGGCTCCGCAAACAATGGTCGAAGACGCTTAGGAGGCAATTGCTGTCCGGCGGATAGTAGACCCGGATGGTTTCACTCCTGCGTGCCAGCGCGTTGTCTACAAATCCCGTCGCCTGATGGCTGAAGCCGTTATGATCGTTCCGCCACGCATGACTTGTGAGTAGAACATTCAAAGATCCGAGCGGTCTGCGCCAGGGGAAATCGCGGCATTGCTCCAGCCATTTGGCGTGTTGGGTCAGCATCGAATCCACGACTTGCGCGAAGGCTTCGTACGAAGACCACATGCCATGCCGCCCCGTCAGCAAGTACCCTTCGAGCCATCCCTGACAGCAATGTTCGCTCAATACTTCCACGACACGGCCATCCGGGCTTAGTTCGTCATCGATCGAAACGGTCTCGGCCATAAAGCACCGCTTGGTAGCTTCGAGGACGGAGTTTAGGCGATTGGAGTTCGTCTCATCGGGACAGAACATGCGAAAGTTTGTCGGATTGAGCTTAAAGATGTCTCTGAAAAAATCTCCGAGCTTGCGTGGAGCTTCCGCGACCACTTGACCCGGTCCTGGGATCTCCAGCGCATAACTTGTAAAATTTGGTATGTCGAGCGCGGTCAGCAGTCGTCCGCCGTTCACATGAGGATTCCCTCCCATACGACGATCGCCAATCGGCGCGAGTTCCGCTAGCTCGGCAATGAATTTGCCCTTTGTATCGAAGAGTTCTTCCGGCTTGTAGCTTCTCATCCAGGCTTCAAGGATCTTGAGATGCTCCGGGTTTTCGCGGACCGTGGCAAGAGGAACCTGATGAGCCCGGAAAGTACCTTCAATCGGGATTCCATCCACTTCTTTCGGACAGGTCCATCCCTTGGGCGTGCGCAGGACGATCATGGGCCAGATTGGCTGCTTCTTAAACCCGCTCTGACGGGCCTCCTGCTGGATGGTTCGAATCTCGGCATAGCAATCGTCCAGCGTTTTAGCCAGTAGTTGGTGCACGACTTCAGGATCGTCGCCTTCCACAAAATAGGGCTTGTAGCCGCGTCCTATGTACAGAGCTCTTAAGTCTTCGTCGCTCGTTCGTCCCTGAACGGTCGGTCCAGAAATCTTGTAGCCGTTGAGGTGCAGTATAGGAAGGACAGCCCCGTCCCGCACCGGATTTAGAAAGTTGACGGACTTCCAGCTTCCTTCCAGTGGGCAAGTCTCGGATTCTCCGTCGCCGATGATGCAAGCGACGATCAGGTCGGGATTGTCGAAGGCGGCTCCGAACGCGTGAACCATCGAATAGCCGAGCTCCCCGCCCTCGTGCATGGAATTTGGGACGTGCGGGCCGCAATGGCTCGGCACACCGCCTGGAGTCGAGAACTTGCGGAAAAGAAGTCGTAGGCCATTCTCATCTGGCGTGATCTCCGGATGGACTTCGGTATAAGTGCCTTCTAGATAAGAGTTCGCATTGAGCGATGGACCGCCGTGTCCGGGACCGGCAATATAAATGATGTTTGCATCGTTCTCTTTGATGAGGCGGTTCAGATGAATGTAAATGAGGTTTTGTCCCGGTGAAGTTCCCCAGTGCCCGAGCAGTCTTGGTTTGATCTGTCCGGCCTTGAGAGGCTCTCGCAACAGGGGATTCTCGAACAGATAAATCTGTCCGATACAGAGATAATTCGCGGCTCGCCAGTAACGGTTCATCTTGCCCAGCATTTCGGGAGTCAGCGGGCCGTCGGGCTGCGGCGCCTTGCTTGGCCGTTTACCGTTGGCGGCGACAGCAGTAGACAAAGCCGCATCGAATCTA
>JBAQJU010000089.1:0-20889 GCA_049300475.1 Terriglobales bacterium
ACCTTATATAGGATTGTCATCCATAGAGACTGTCATCCCGAGCGAAGCGAGGGACCCCTACCCCTGGGGCACACATTTCCGGGCGAGTAGGGGCTTGTTGCTTCGCGAAAGATTGAGAAGAATCTGCAACCGAAGTATAGGAGAGTCCATGTATCCGGAAATTATGGTGATTCCAATGCGCGAAGAGCTGACGCGCTTGGGGATTGAAGAAATGCGCAGCGCGGCCGATGTCGATCGCGTTCTGACTGGCCATCCCGGGACGACCATGGTGATCGTGAATTCGATCTGCGGGTGCGCGGCCGGCCGCATGCGTCCGGCGGTGCGACTGGCGCTGGAGCACTCCAGGGTTCCCAACAGCCTCGTGAGCGTGTTTGCGGGACAAGATAAAGAGGCTACGGAACGCGCCCGTTCTTATTTCACCGGTTATCCTCCCTCGTCGCCTTCGATCGCGATTTTGCGCGACGGGAAACTTGTCTACATAATGGAGCGCCACCAGATCGAGCGCCGCGAGGCGCCGGCCATTGCCGCCGATCTGAAGGCGGCGTTTGAACAGTTCTGCGCGACGCCGGCGGTCTAGTTCCTCCGGTGTTCCGCCCAGCATAACTCTTAAACCGTGGGCGCGAACCTGAGTCTCTGATGAAGCCCAGGCGTTCCCCCGTGCAACCCTGCGTACCCCGTGGTTCAAGGTTTTCCGTTGCGTGCCGAACAAGACCGGTCGGCGAACCCGTGACCTTGGGTATCGGCGGTGGTCACTACGCGGGCCTTTCTGCTAGGCGGCCGTGATATTCTGATAACAATAGCTGCGTTTCCTCCTTATTGGATCGATTCCCGCAGTTCCCTTAAAACATCATGATTTCAGTCAGTAATGTTTCAATGCGCTACGGCGCCAAAATTCTGTTTGACGAAGTTTCCACCGGCTTTGTTCCGGGGAAACGCTATGGCCTGACCGGTCCGAACGGAGCGGGCAAATCCACGTTTATGAAGCTGCTGACCGGCGAATTGGACCCGCAGAAGGGCTCGGTCGTGCGCCCGCGAAAGCTCGGCGTACTAAGCCAGGATCAGTTCGCGTTCGATCGCTATCGCGTGATCGACGCCGTCATCATGGGCAACCGCCGGCTGTGGGCTGCGCTTGAGGAACGGGAACTTATCTACGCGAAGCACGAAATGACCGATGCCGACGGCATGAAGCTCGGCGAACTGGAAGGCATCGTCGGCGAGGAAGACGGCTACACCGCCGAGAGTGACGCGGCGATTCTGCTGCAAGGGCTCGATATTCCAGACGCGATGCACGAACGGAAAATGGCAGAGCTGCCCGGTGGTCAGAAAATGCGCGTGCTGCTGGCGCAAGCTTTGTTTGGACATCCGCAGGCCCTCCTGCTCGACGAGCCGACCAACCATCTTGATCTCGATTCGATTCACTGGCTGAAATCGTTCTTGAATGCGTATGAGGGCGTGCTGATTGTGATCTCGCACGATCGCCACTTTTTGAACGGCGTATGCACGCACATCGCCGACATCGATTACGAAACCATCATCACCTATACCGGCACGTATGACGATATGGTGGTGGCCAAGACGCAGATTCGTGCGCAGATTGAAGGGCAAAACGCGCAGCGCGAAAAAAAGATTGCGCAGTTGAATGAATTCATCGCGCGCTTCGCGGCCGGCACTCGTTCGAGCCAGGTGCAATCGCGGCGCAAGGAAGTGGAGCGGCTGCAGGTCACGGAGTTGGCGAAATCTAATATCCAGCGGCCCTATCTCAAGTTTGAACAGAAGCGTCCGTCAGGAAAGCACATTCTGGAGTTAGAGGGAGTTACCAAGTCGTACGGCGACGCGAAGGTGATCGCCGGATTTACGGCCAGTGTGCTCCGCGGCGAAAAGATTGCCTTGATGGGCCGCAACGGCGCTGGCAAGACAACGTTGCTGCAAGCTCTGCTGGCGAGTTCTCCAACCGTTTCAGCCTCCGAGATCAAGGCCGCCAGCGGCTATGACGGACCTTTTATCGATGGCGGCAAGGTCGTCTGGGGACACGAAGCGTCGGTCGGATTCTTCGCGCAGGATCACAAGGCGCTGATCGAGCCGGGAGTCAAAGTGCTGGAATGGCTTCATCAGTGGGATCCTTCGGCATCCACCGAAGAGATTCGCGGCCTGCTTGGGCAAATGCTGTTTCCCCGCGACGATGCCGACAAGCGCACCGATATCCTCTCCGGCGGCGAAGCGGCGCGCCTGCTTTTTTGCAAGCTGATGCTTCAGAAACCGAATGTTCTGGTGCTGGATGAGCCGACGAACCATCTGGATCTGGAGTCGATCAACGCGCTCAACATTTCTTTGCAACGTTACTCGGGAACCGTTCTGTTAGTAACTCACGACGAGGATCTGATCGACGAGGTGGCCACGAGGGTCTGGCATTTCGAGAGCGACCACAAGATTACCGACTTCAAAGGCGCCTATCAGGAGTACGAGCAGGTGCTCGCCTAACCGTTCCGTCAGATTGAGACACGCGCTGCTACTTGGGGTTTGATGTTGACGTTCCGTCCTTGTCAACCATGGCGAGAAGCGTTGCGTCTTTCTTTTTCTTTCTCGATTTCGCCCGCTTGCGCGATTTGGCGCTGCTGAGCAGGTCGGCGACCGTCGTGCCCTCCAGTATCTTGGCGGCGGAGTCGCGCACCTTCAGAAACACTTCATAGAGAGCGCGATGATCGGCATCCGAGGCAATGAGGCTGCGCAATTGTTCCGCATCGCCAAACGGCGCAAGTGGGCCATCTACCAGGCGGATGATCTCGCTCAGATGGATCTCGGAGGGTGGCCGTCGCAACTGGTAGCCGCCTTTGGCGCCGCGCACACTTTCGACAATGCGCGCATTTTTCATCTCCAGCAGAATCAACTCCAGAAATTTTTCCGGCAGATCGTTCTCGATCGCGATCTCCCGGATCTTGACGGTTCCGGTGCCGTAGCGGTGGCCAAGTGTCATGATCGCTTCCAGCGCATACAGGCCTTTTTGCGAGATTTTCAATCCTCGATCCTTTCAGGGACCGCTGCCTACTTGTCTTGGACGTACTCTAGTGCCCCTGCGCTGTCTTTGCAACGGCCTTCTTCCCGAAACTTGGTGAAGCTTCCTTCCTGCCCTTTCATCTCAGAAGTCCGGCGGAGCGCTTCATTTCCACTGCATCACGCCCGCTTCCACGCATGCTTGCAGATAATCAACGACAAAATTGACAGGCAACGGTCCATACTCTGCCGACACGGCATCGCGTATCTCGCCCACGGTTCGCTGGCCATTCACAAAGTTCACGATTTCGTACGCATAGAGCTCTGACTGGTCTTTCACGTTGAGCATCTGCGTCGCTTCGCTGTTAATGAGCCGGATCTTTGCATAGCGTTCTTTGCCCAAGCGCGCCCGCAGAACGTCGTCGTTCTGATAAGTAAGCGGCCCAAAGTCGCCGATTCTAACCGGGATGCGCCGGGCTGCGGGATCGCCCGCCCATGGCGCAGTCGGAGCGGATATCTTGTGTGGAGGCGAGGCTTCGCCCGTCATTGATGGCGCGGAGCCCCGTTGCCCGTCAGAATCTAGCCACTCCTCGAAAACAGTAGCTTGAGCCTTGAGCGTTTTCACGCCGTCCGCATCCGCGCTCGCCGGGGCCCCGGTGAATGCGACCAGAGAATCGAGCATCGAAATTTCCCGGTGCAAGCTCTGCTGCAACAGATTGCGTGCTTCGTATGACGCATCCTCGGGCCCGAGTTGGGAGTCATCCACCATTTGCTGCGCCGCGCCGAAGGTCTGCGCCAGGCGGGATTCCGCCTGCGCGCTGAGGAACGGGATCAAAGTTGGAAGTTGCCGCGCATCGAGGCTCGCATAGACATATCCCGAAGCCGCGCCCAGCAGCGCGACCCGGCGCAATTTGGTTGCATCAATCTGCTCCAGTCTGTCGTGATCGGTGTGAATATAGATGTCCGGCCAGTCGCGCAAATAGAGCGACGGGACGGCGATCGTGGATGAGTCATAATCGTCGTGATCGCTGCCGCTCGCATAGGGAGTCACATCCGCGATTAATTCATTGCGCGTGCCTTGATCTCCAGCGCGAGTTTCTACAATGCCGGCTTCGGCCGGCAGTTCTCCTGCCGCATATCCGCTGGCGGCCTCGCGAATCGTATCCAGAAACAGCGCTCCTACGTCGGTGACAAAGCTGGGCAATGACCAGGGAGTGGCGGTCACGTGGAACACGGATTTGTTTTTGAAAAAGTCGCCTCCCACCATATCCATATGGATATTGGCGCGCGCCCGCTGCCGCATCTCGGGATGACTCGCCAGGTACGCCATCGTGCCTTCGACCTCCGGCCCCCAGATAAAACGAAGCGTTCGCTGGGGCCTGGGCAATGCGCCGCTCTGGATCAAATGGGCCAGCACACGCGCCGACTCGAGAATGGTCACGCACCCGCTGCCGTTGTCGTTCGCTCCCGGACGTTCGTGATCGAGGTGACAACTGTAGATGATCTCCCCCGCACCAGAACCTGGAGAGGCGGAATTGGAAGCAGCATCCGTGCCGGGAATAGTCGCCGTCACCACCGTCCAATGGCCGGGGCCGACCGTTGCCTTCACGTGGCCATTGAGCACGATGGCATCGCCAGTTCGCAGGCGCGCGCGCAAGGCTTCGGCAGTCTGGCGCGAGACCATGAAGGCGAAACCCGCCGGCTGGCGCGCATCCAGATGTCCCCAGCGAATGATCGTTTTGTCCAGCCCCGACCATGCCGTCGTCTGATTCGGCATGTCGCTGACGATCCCCACCGCGCCATGTTCGGCAATCGCCACCGCTTGCACACGCGCGAGCACACCGTCCGCCAAAACGATCTTGCCGCGCACGTCCTTGCCTGTGTAATCGGCCTCGCTGGCGCCGTTGCCGACGTCAACCAACTCGGTTTCGACATCCGCGCTGTGACTGTAATCGGCAAGCCGAATGGGATCGGTTGCCCAGTCTCCCAGCAGAAGGTGCTCAGGGCGGACCTCCCAGAGACGAGCCTCGTCCACCGTCCACCCAAGATACGAACGCATGAGGCCGTACGTCTTCGTGCCATCGATGGGGAACTGCTCGCTGTGGACGTCCTCCAGACCATACTCGCGTGCGCGCTGCAAAATAAAATTTGCCGCCTGGTCGTATTGCGGGGTTGCCGGCACACGATGAAGGGTCGTCAGGTAACGGAGATTTTCGTAGGGCACTGCCCCATTGGACTCGTCGCGCAGTGCGGTCCACTGGCGTGTGTTCAGAAATGGCTGCTGGGCAAAGGCACGGCTGAGAGGAAATAAGGTGGTGAGGACAGCGATGAGGCAAAGCAAGCGGGGGCTGCGCATAAGATAATGATAATGAGGATAGCATTCAACGTTGGCGATGGCCCGACGGCGCTTGACCTTGCCGATAAAACTCCACTACATTCGAGGCCGGGTCCGAAACGCGCAAGCGCAACCGGCCCCACGAAAACTCCGGATTGATATAAGTAATGACGCGAGGCATTATTTCCCATGACCGTTAAGAAGAACGCGCTGCGCAAGACGACCCTGCGGCAAAAATCACAATTGATGTCGGCTTCGGAGATCGAGCGCACGCTGGTGCGCCTGGCTCACGAAATTCTGGAAAAAAATAGTGGCGTCGATGGGCTGGGATTAGTTGGAATCCGGCGCCGCGGCGTGCCCATTGCCGAGCGGCTGGGCAAGATGATTCAGAAGGTTGAAAAGAAGGCGGTGCCGGTGGGAACGCTCGATATCACGTTCTATCGCGACGACCTCTCCACACTCGGACCGAAGCCGGTCGTGCAGCCATCGGAGATTGGCTTCTCCATTGAAAATAAGAAAATTGTGCTGGTTGATGACGTGCTCTATACCGGGCGCACCACCCGCGCCGCGCTCGATGCGTTGTTTTCTCACGGACGTCCAAGCAGGGTGCAGCTGCTGGTGCTGATCGACCGAGGTCACCGCGAAATCCCGGTCGAAGCTACTTTCATTGGCCGCACCATTCAGACCACCGACAACGAAGTAATTGAAGTGAAGTTAACCGAGATCGATGACGCGGAAAAAGTCCTGCTGATGGAAAAGTGAGAGATGGAGAAGTAAGAGGTGGAGAAATAAGAGATGGAGAAATGAGAACCGGGCCCCACGTTTGTGCCGCTAAGCCTTGGTGATTGCGGCCCACTCCGCTTCAAAACGCGCGCGGTCATAAAACGACTTCTGCGTTCCCACCCCCGTAGTCGAGAGCCCGGCATAGAGATTGGCGCGCATCACGGCTTCGCGCTCGGCGCATCCTTCTCCCAGAAACGTGGCAAAACTTCCAATGAACGCATCGCCCGCCCCGGTGCTGTCCACGCTCTTCATGAAGTACGCTGGAACGTGCCGCATGCCTTCATTGCCGGCGAGCAGCGAGCCATTCGCGCCTAAGGTGATCAGCACACGCCGGATGCCGCCCGTGAGCAGCTTCTCCGCGCAGCGCTTCGCGTCGTCCACGTTACGCACCGGTATCCCGGTTATCGTCTCAGCTTCGCTTTCGTTGGGCACGAAGTAATCCAGGTCGGCAATCGACTGCATATCGATGGGCTGGGCCGGAGCCGGATTCAAAATGCAGCGAATCCCGTTCTTGCGCGCGAACTGGATCGTGTAATAGACCGTCTGCAATGGGATCTCGAACTGCAATACGATGCAGTCCGCGCTCTTCAGCATTTCGGCCGCTGCGTCGACGTCCGCGGGTCTTAACTGATCGTTCGCGCCCTTCACCACGATGATCCGGTTCTGTCCCGACGAATCGACAAAAATCGGCGCCACGCCGCTCGAAACGCCGGGTACGATTCGAACGTGCGTGGGATCGATGCCGAGCTTCTCAAAATTCGCGATGGTTGCCGGGCCGAACAAATCGTCTCCGACCCGCGCCACCATGAATACTTCCGACCCGCAGAGGCGCGCAGCGACCGCCTGGTTCGCGCCTTTCCCACCGAAACCCAGGTCAAACTTTTCCCCGAAGATGGTCTCGCCTGGCTTGGGAAACCGGTCCGAGAACGTCGTGAGATCGACATTCGCACTGCCTACAACCGCAATCCGAGGACGCTTTGCCATTTTCGCCTTGCTCTCAATCGCTCCCGTCGCTCAGGGCGACGAGGAGCCTTCGCATCAGGAAGGGTGAGTCTATTCAGTCGCCCAAAGGGTGTCAACCGCTGACGCGTCGTTCCGAGCAGGACTGCCGTTAGAATGACCCAATGAATCTTGCCGACCTAATCTTCGGGGCCCCTCTGGCAATGGAGGACGAGAAGTCCGAGAGAATCGGCCCGAGCAAAGGCATTCCAATTTTCGGTCTGGATGCGCTCAGTTCCGCGGCCTATGGCCCGGAGGCTGCGATGACACTGCTGATCCCGCTCGGGATGGCGGGGGTGGTGTACATCTGGCCGATCAGCATCAGCATCGTGGTTCTCCTGGGAATTGTGTATTTCTCCTACCGGCAAACCATCCAGGCCTATCCGCAGGGAGGCGGTTCGTACACCGTCGCTAGCGAGAATCTGGGAACGTGGGCGGGGCTGCTGGCGGCCGCTTCCCTGATGGTCGATTACATTCTCACGGCGGCCGTCGGAATCTCGGCCGGAGTGGGAGCGCTGGTTTCGGCCGTACCCTCCCTGCAAAAGCACACGCTCTCGATGTGTCTTGGAATCCTGTTCGTCTTGACCATCGTAAATTTGCGTGGCGTGCGGGAGACCGGCGGAATTTTTCTGATCCCGACCTATTTATTTATTGCTTGCCTGCTGGGAATGATCGCGATTGGCATGTTCAAAGCCATCGCGGCGGGCGGACATCCCGTGCCTGTCGTCGCTCCTCCAAGATTAATGTCGGCGACGGCCGGCGTGAGTGCGTGGTTGCTGCTGCGCGCCTTCGCCAGCGGCTGCACTGCCATGACCGGAGTGGAAGCAGTCAGTAATGGAGTCATGGCTTTCAAGGATCCACCTGATAAGTATGCCCGGCAGACGCTGACCATCATCATTGTCATTCTCATGGTGATGCTGCTCGGGATCGCCTACCTGGCGCCACACTACGGTGTTGCCGCCACCCAGCCGGGATTAGCGGGCTACCAGAGCGTGCTCGCACAGTTGCTGGCCGCCATCACGGGCCAGGGATGGTTTTACTGGACCAGCATCGTCTCGATCCTGGTCGTGCTCTCCTTGTCAGCGAATACCGCGTTCGCCGATTTCCCTCGCCTTTCGCGGGCGATCGCACTGAATGGCTATCTGCCCTTCGCGCTCACTCTGCGTGGCAGGCGACTCATCTTCGCCGAAGGCGTTTACGCCCTTGCCATCCTGACCGCAATTCTGCTGACCATTTTTGGCGGTGTAACCGACCGGCTCATCCCGCTCTACGCCGTGGGCGCCTTCATGGCATTCACCTTGTCGCAGGCCGGAATGGTGGTGCATTGGAAGAGGACTGGTGGCCCAGGCGCTCGAAAAAGCATGTTCGTAAATGGCCTGGGAGCGGTCGCCACTGCGATTACGGTCGCGGTCGTGCTCATCGCGAAATTCACCGAAGGGGCGTGGATCACCGTCCTCCTGATCCCCGCGCTGATTCTGATGATGCGCGGCATCCGGCACCATTACGACCGGGTGGCCATCGAAACTGAAACGGACGCCCCGGTGAACACGCACGATCTCTGCGCACCCATTGTTTTGATTCCGGTGGACCGCTGGAGCGTCATCTCGGAAAAAGCGCTGCGCTTCGCCTGGGGGCTCTCCCGCGACATCCGCGTTCTTCATGTGGAGTGTGGAGAAGAGACGGAAAGCTTATGCAATAACTGGGAGCGTCTGGTGGCAAACCCGGCCCGGGAAGCCAACCTGCCCGTGCCTGAACTCACTCTTCTCAAGTCGCCCTTCCGGTTCGTGGTCAAGCCGATCGTGGCCTATGCGTTGAACCTGGAAAAACAGAACCCCCAGACTCACGTCGCCGTGATCGTGCCGGAATTGGTGGAAGCAAGATGGTATTACCTCTTCCTGCATAACAACCGGTCTTCTCTGTTAAAGGCCCTTCTGCTTTTTGAGGGCAGTCAGCGGATCAGTATCATCAATGTCCCGTGGCACTTGAAAAGCTAGGGAGGTTCAGATCAAACCGGTTTCCTCCGTGCACCCCCGTGTACCCCGTGGTTTACGCTTTTTGCAGTTGCTTGGTCAAAGTCACCGTGGCTCATGGGTTGCGTACGGCCCCAAAGAATTGCTTTAGCTTCGCAGCATCCAGTTTCCCGTCCGTGCGCACACCTGAACAAACATCAAGCCCAAATGGCGCAACCTCCTCAATTGCCTGTGCAACATTGCCCGGAGTAAGTCCTCCAGCCAGGAACATCGGAACGCCAATCGATTCACGAATCTTCCGGCTGAGGGTCCAATCATGCGTTCGACCAGTGCCGCCGAGTTCCTTCACGGCGAGTCTCTGATTGCCAGAGTCGAGGAGGATCGCGTCCACGTGCGGCGCGATTGATACCGCTTCCTCAACCGACACCGCACCCGTCACGTGTATCACCTGCACAATCGAAATCCCCGGCAGCGCATCTTTCAGTTCGCGATGTGTGCCGCGCATGAGGTGGTCGCAGATCTGAATCGTATTAGTGCGGCAGAAGCGCTGCTGCGCGACGATCTCATCCACGCTCTGCCGCGAAGTGAGTAGAAACGTTGTGATGGGCGGAGGAACTGTCGCGGCAATCGCAGCAATCTGCTCGTCGCTGATTACGCCCGGCCCGCTCGGCATATGCGACACCAGTCCCAAAGCCGGCGCGCCCGCTTCGATGGCCATTGCTGCCTCTTCGATGCTAGCGATGCAGCAGATTTTGACGCGCGGCGTGCGTGTTGGATTCATGCCATTTCCTTCGCGCGATGCTGTGTTTTAACACCGAGGTGCCGAGGAAGAGAAGAACTCTATCTTGGATTATCTCGGCGCTCTCTGCGTCTCGGCGGTGAAAGGGCAGTTTATCCAGGATGTCCACAGTGAAACACCCAGCCTATTCCCCATACGGGACCCAGATATTCTTGACCTGAACCGCGTGCTCGAGAAACCAGCGTCCCTCGGCCACTTTCGGGTCGAGCCAATCGATCGCGCGTCCCTCGTTAGTGAAGACCTGCTTCAGATTTCCCACTGACATCGCCTTCGCGGCTGATGCACTCTCTTGATCGGCGAAGCACCAGATGGCATCGACGTCGTCGTGTTCGGCCAGAGTCTTCAAAAGCTGCGACACATATCCGGTCACAATATTCAGCGCGCCCGCGGGCAGATCGCTGGTGTCGAACAATTGGTACAGATCGCCCGCAATAAGAGGATAGGCCTCCGATGGCACCGCGATCACCGTGTTGCCCATCGCGAGCGCAGGCATGACGACCGAAAGAAAGCCCAGCAACGGCGCTTCCCGCGGGCAGATGATGCCCACCGTTCCAATCGCCTCGTTCATCGCAATTGCGATATTGCGAAACGGAGGATTGTGCACCGCTCCATCAAACTTGTCAGCCCATGCCGCATACGAAAAAATGCGCTCGATCCCGACTTCGACTTCGGCTGCCGCCTGCTTGTTGCCGACCACGCTCGCGAGCCGCTGGGCAACCTCCTCGCGCCGCAGCGAAAGATTCTCCGCACAGTAGTAAAGTACCTGCGCGCGATTGTGCGCCGTCGCCTTTGCCCACGCCACAGCCTTGCGCGCCGCTTCCACCGCATTGCGAATGTCTTTTCTGTTTCCCAGTGGAGCTTCGCCCAGCAATCGGCCGTCGGCCGCGCGCACCTCCATGCTGTACCCGGAGTCCGGACGCGCCTGCTTGCCGCCGATGTAAAGCTTCACAGTTCGATCAATCTGGCCGCGATCAATCTGGCCGCGATCCACCGAGCCGGTGCCGGATTCCATCTCGTTGTCCGACCGCGCACTCTCCGGTGTCGACATTGCGTTTGCAGTTGCGTCCACACCTTTACCGGACGAGAGCTGATCTGTTTTTCCTGTCGGCTGAGAGCCGAGAGCTGGGAGCTTCTTGAACCACGCCGGCTCCAGATATTCAATCAGCCCCTCGCGCCCGCCTTCGCGTCCGTATCCGCTTTCACGATAGCCGCCAAATCCGCAGGCGGCGTCGAACATGTTGGTGCAGTTCACCCACACCACTCCCGCTTTCAGCTGTGCGGCCACATGCAGAGCAACGTTGATGCTCTCGCTCCACACGCACGCCGCCAGACCATAAGCGGTGTTGTTGGCCAGTTCCACGGCTTCCGCCGGAGTGCGGAACGTCATCGCCGCCAGTACCGGTCCGAAGATTTCCTGCTGCGCCACAATCGAGGTCGGATGCACATTGCTCAGCAGCGTTGGCGGATAATAAAAGCCGCGCGCCGGCAACGTGACCTGCGGCTGCCAGCAAGTTGCGCCTTCCGCCACTCCCTGATCGACAAGATTGCGAATTCGATCGAGTTGTACGCGCGCCACAATCGCTCCAATGTCGATTCCTTTATCGAGCGGCGGACCGATGCGCAACGTGCTCATCCGCTCCTGCACTTTGGCGATGAGCGCCTCGGCAATGCTTTCCTGCATTAGCAGGCGCGAGCCCGCGCAACACACCTGCCCCTGGTTGAACCAGATTCCATCCACCAGTCCCTCGACCGTGCTGTCGAGGTCGGCATCTTCGAACACAATAAAAGGAGACTTGCCGCCCAACTCCAAAGACAGTTTCTTGTGGCTCGTCGCCGTAGCCGCGCGAATCGCCCGTCCTACCTCGGTCGACCCGGTGAATGCGATCTTGTCCACATCCGGATGCTTCACCAGTGCCTCACCCGTCGATCCGTCTCCCGTAACGATGTTGACCACGCCCGGTGGCAAGCCCGCTTCCTGGCACAGTTCGGCAAAGGCAAGCGCGGTCAGCGGCGTGAACTCCGCCGGCTTCAACACCACTGTATTGCCGGTAGCTAGCGCGGGAGCAATCTTCCACGCCAGCATCAGCAACGGGAAATTCCACGGAATGATCTGCCCAACCACTCCGCACGGAACATACTCCGGAAACTCCTGCCCCAGAAGTTGCGCCCACCCTGCATGGTGGTAGAAATGCCGCGCCACCAACGGAATGTCGATGTCGCGGCTCTCGCGAATCGGCTTGCCGTTGTCCATGGTTTCGAGCACCGACAGACGCCGCGAATGTTTTTGCACCAGGCGCGCCAGCGCATACAGGTAGCGCGCCCGCGAATGCGGAGTAAGCGCCTGCCAGGGACCAGTCGCGGCGCGCGCGGCTTTCACCCCGGCATCGATGTCGGCCGCCGAGCCCTGCGCGACGGCCGCCAGCCGTTCGCCATTCGAGGGATCGACCGTCTCGAAATATTCCCCCGCCGCCGGCGGCGCCCAGGCGCCATTAATAAAATGTGCAAACCGCCGCCCGTGACGATCCAGCCAGGTCGAGACTTCTTTCGAATCTTCCGGCGCCGGCCCATATTCCATGCTCACGAATTTTTCAGCAATGCTCATTGGTGTATGCTCAATTCTTCCCTAGACAACCCGTGTCATCCTGAGCGCAGCGGTTGCGAGCGAAGCGAACAACCGCGGAGTCGAAGGATCCCTACTCCCTACTCGCTGCCAGCCCAGTCACGCCAGCGGATGCCGATACTCTGCCGAGTACCGCCCCGTAGCAGAATGCTCCAACTGCCGCTCAATATCTCCCAGCAACCCGCTGGCTCCGAGTCGGAACATCTCGGCGCGCATCCATGACTCGCCTAGTTCTTCCTTAATCATCGCCAGCCAGTCAATCGACTGCTTTGCCGTTCGAATTCCTCCGGCCGGTTTGAAGCCGACCGCCATCCCGGTCTCCTGCGCGTATTCGCGAATCGCGCGCGTCATCACCAGGCCAACCGGCAGAGTCGCGTTGGTAGGCTCTTTTCCCGTCGAGGTTTTGATGAAATCCGCGCCCGCCATCATGGCAACCACGCTCGCGCGCCCCACATTGCGCAACGTCAGCAGATCGCCCGTGCCGAGAATAACCTTCATATGTCTCCCTCCGCACGCTTGCTTGAATGCCGCAATCTCGTCGTAGAGCGCCTGCCAGCGGCCGCCAAAAACATGGGCCCGCGTGATCACGACGTCAATCTCATGCGCGCCGGCCTCCACCGAACGTCGAATCTCCGCGACCCGCTCCGCGAGCGGCGAGAGGCCCGCTGGAAATCCCGTGGACACGGCCGCCACATGAATGCCGCTGCCCTCGAGCGCGTGCAGCGCCGTCTCGACGAACGTGTGATACACGCAGATCGCGGCCACCTTGATCTGCAGCTCTTCGATGCCCAGCTTCCGTTTCACTTCCTCCTGAATCGGATAGCGGCCCTTGGCACACAATCGGCGCACACGCTCGTCGGTGTCGTCGCCGGAAAGGGTGGTCAGGTCCATGCAGGTGATGGCGCGCAGCAGCCACGCCGCCTGCCATTCTTTTTTTACGGTTCGACGCGCAACCTGCGACTGGGCGCGCCTTTCCACCGCGCTCGTGTTGACGCGCACGTCGCGCACCCAATCGAGATTCAAAGGAATGCCGGCATTCGGCAGCAGAGGCCGCCCATTCAAAACGGCAAGCGCTCCGCCGCGCGACTCGTCACGACGATCCGCGCCGGTAATGATCCGCGTGTGATGCTTCTCGATCCCCATCAGTGTGGCGCGGACACTCCTGTCCGCGCAGCCGCAATTGTACGGCAGCCCTCCAGGAAACGGCACTGCCCTAATATGGATGACGTTGGTATCCCCAGAGAAACATTTGTCACCAACCGGCGTCGCAAGTAGACTTCCCCAGACAGCTCGAAGCGACACATCCCTAAGGAGCCCCAATGTTTACACCCCACACGCTCGGCATTGCACTTTTTATGATGATCACGAGTGCCGTCTGCTGGGGCTCCTGGGCCAACACCTACAAGGGCGTCAGGAATTATCGTTTCGAACTTTTTTACTGGGACTACGCAGTCGGCATCTTCCTCATCTCGCTGATCCTCGCTTTCACCATGGGCAATACCAGCAGCGATGCCAATAGTTTCCTGAATAATGTGCACTCGGCCGACCCTACCAACATCTTTTCCACCATGGTCGGCGGCGCCATCTTTAACCTGGCGAATCTGCTTCTGGTCGCTGCCATCGATATGGCCGGACTCGCGATCGCATTTCCGGTGGCCATCGGAATCGCGCTGGTCGTCGGCGTCATATCGAGTTTTGCCCTCCAGCCCAAAGGCAATGCCGCCCTCCTCGCCGCTGGCGTCGTCTGTGCTCTCGTAGCCGTCGTGCTCGACGGCAAAGCCTATGGCAGTCTGGTGGTCGCCGGCCGCACGATCTCAAAAAAGAGCATCGGCGTCTGTGTCGTCTCCGGCGTGCTGATGGGCCTCTGGGCTCCATTTGTCGCACGCGCCATGACGAATGGCAACACGCTCGGACCTTATAGCATCGCCGTTTTTCTCACGCTCGGCGCGCTGCTCTCCTGCTTTATCTGGAATATTTATTTCATGAAGCATCCGCTGGTGGGCGAACCGGTCGGCTTCGGCGGGTTCTTCCGTGCTCCCGCATCCGGCCACCTGCTTGGATTGCTGGGTGGATTTATCTGGGGGACAGGGATGGTTTTCAATCTGGTTGCCGCCAGTTTCACAGGCGTCGCAATCTCCTATGCGATCGGACAATCCGCTCCCATGGTGGCCGCGCTCTGGGGAGTCTTTGCCTGGAAGGAGTTCGCGGGCGCGCCCGGCAAGGCCAAAATATATCTAGGCCTGATGTTCGTCTTCTACGGTCTGGGGATTCTGCTGGTCGCGAAAGCCAACGGATGATTGCGGAAATCTTCGCGAGCATTCTCAATGCCACCGACAGTCTAACAATCCTGCTCTTCCCTCAGTTTCAGCGTCAGACACTTCGCCGCGCCTCCGGCTTTCATAAATTCGGACAGCGGTGTGAGCACCGGCGTGAACCCCGCCTGCCGCAAGCGTTCCTGCAGAGATTCGGACGCGCCGTTCATGTACACCTGCCGGTTCAGGTCGACCGCATTGCAGCAAAATTGCTCGGCGTCCGATGCCTCAACCTCGATCAGCTTCTCTGCGGGCACAATATCAGCGATGGCCTTTTGTCCGTCGGCGTCGAACGCCGCAGGGAAGTACATCAAATACCCCCCTTCCAACGGGCACAGGCAGGTGTCGAGATGATAAAAGCGCGGATCAACCAGTCGCAGTCCAATCGCCCGCCGGTTGAACGTTCTTTCAAGCAAGCCCGGCATCGCATGGGCGGAACGGAAACCGTACCCAGCCCAAAGAATCGGCTGGGCGCGGTCGAGCAACGCGTCGCCTGCGCCTTCGAACGATACCTCCGGCGGCCACTCGGCGATGTCGAAATCGTTCTTTGCGAACCATTCTTCGAAAAAAGGTTCTTCACCCCGGCGCTCCGGCGCTCGGAAGCGGCTGACCACAACTTTTTCCTCCAGAACCATTCCGGCATTGGCGGTAAACACCTGGTCCGGCAGCCCCGGCTGCGGCGGAATGAGGACCACGGCCGTCTGGGTCTCGATCGCGCGTTTCAGCCCCGACCATTGCTCCACCGCCAAAGCATGATCCGCCTTGCCGCAGTTGCCCTCCATCCAGGGATTGATGACGTAATCAATTCCGAAATAGTCGGGCGCACACATCAGGATTGTTTGCTTTGACAACGCTGTCTCCGCTGAAACGGATTCGAGTTCTCTATCCAGTATGAGAGTTGCGCCCGCGATCGTCAGGTCTCGAAAGTCGCGAGACCTGGGGAACACAGCATTGCTATCCGCGCTTACATATAAGTCATTTTAAACTAATGACTTACATGGATTTCCCTGCTGATTTCATAATCCCTCTTCATCCTCCTGCCGAACCCAAGGAAGACCTGGGTAGTACCACGCCGGCAGTTTCACATCTAAGAGATTTAAGACTTAGCGGAGTTGGGGCCATTAAGCTCATTAAGAACCCGCCGCCCACAAGTTGCGGCGGGTTGTAAGATTCTCCTGAAACAAATTTCCCTTGGATACGGGCTCATGAATCGCAGTTGTGCCGCGAGGCTTGCCGCACTGTGGACACTAACCATCTCAGTTGCGGCCGCACAGCCAGTCGTCTCACCGGCCGCGCCTCCGCCCACTCCCCCCCAAGTCAGCTTCGTCGACATCGCCGCCCAAGCCGGCCTCACCGCCAAAAACGAAGACGGAGGCGACAAGACCAAACGCTACATCATCGAAACCACCGGGAGCGGCGTCGCCGCCTTCGACTTCGACAACGACGGCTGGCCCGACATCTTCCTCGTCAACGGCAGCCGCCTCGAAGGTTTCGCCAAGGGCCAGGAGCCGACCAGCCATCTTTACCGCAATAACCGCGACGGCACTTTCACCGACGTTACCCAAAAAGCTGGCGTAGCTCTAACCGGCTGGGGCCAGGGAGTCTGCGCCGGCGACTACGACAACGACGGCTTCGTCGATCTCTTCGTCACCTTCTGGGGACACGATGTCCTGCTCCACAACAACGGCGACGGCACCTTCACCGACGCCACCCGCAAAGCCGGACTCTGGCACGATGACGTTCGCTGGTCAACCGGCTGCAGCTTCGTCGATTATGATCGCGACGGCCGCCTCGACCTCTTCATCGCCCATTACGTCGACTTCGATCCTAAGAACACGCCCGAGCCGGGCAGCGCGTCCTCATGCCTTTGGAAAGGCCTTCCCGTCATGTGTGGTCCGCGCGGACTGAAGGGCACGCACAGCGAGCTCTACCACAACAACGGGGACGGCACCTTCACCGATGTCAGCGAGAAATCCGGTGTCGCCAAAACCGATGCCTACTTCTGTTTCACTGCGCTCACCGGCGACTTCGATAACGACGGCTGGCCCGACATCTACGTTACCTGCGACTCCACTCCCAATCTGTTCTTCCACAACAATCACAACGGAACCTTCACCGAAACCGCCGTCGAATCCGGCGTCGCCTTCAACGATGTAGGCCGCGAGCAAGCCGGTATGGGCGCCGATGCCGCCGACTACGATGGCGACGGCTGGCTCGACATCATCAAGACGAATTTTTCCGATGACACGGCCACGCTCTACCACAACAATCGCGACGGCACATTCACCGACGTCACCGCCCCCGCTGGCCTCGCCCGCAATTCGCAATACCTGGGATGGGGAACGCTCTTCCTCGACGTCTCGAACGATGGCTCGCCCGATATCTTCATGGCCAACGGACACGTCTATCCCGAACTCGACAACAAAGGTCTCAACAACACATTTCGCGAACCGAAGCTGCTTTACTGGAATGCCGGCAACTGGAGTGACGGCAACGGCAAATTCCTCGACATCTCACGCGATGCCGGCCCGGGGATCACGACTCCCTTCAATAGCCATGGAGCCGCTGCTGCAAGTTTCAACAACGACGGATCTCTCCAGATCGTTGTGAATAACAGCCACGATCGCCCCAGCCTGCTAAAAAATCTCGGCGACCACGGAAACTGGATTCTACTGAAATTGGAAGGAACGAAATCCAACCGTGACGCCATCGGCGCGCGCGTGATAGTTCGCACCGACGTTCGCACCGGCGACGAGTCGGAGCATCAAGGCGCGGGGCATGACGATGCCAGCCAGCACGATCCCAATCAACAAGGCGCGAAGCATAACAACGCCCCGCAGCACCAGCAGACGCAGGAAGTCCGCAGCGGCGGCGGATACATTTCTCAAAGCGACTTCCGCCTCCATTTCGGCTTGGGCCAGGCGACCAAGGCGGATGTTGAGATTCACTGGCCGAGCGGCCTGGTGCAGCGCATCGAGAATGTTCCGGCCAATCGCATCGTAAAAATCCGTGAAGGCATAGGCATTATGGAAAAGTGAATTTCCTGAATCCCCTTAATCATGCTCCAAGCAGCACAAACTACTTGACTTTGCCCAACTAATCCTTTTATATGACCCAATCAAAAAAAAGGGACTCTCCACGTCTGGAGTCCATTCCGCATTTCTTGCGCAATGGTGTCAGCCTCCGGGGAGCTCGGCCCGAATCGCCACTCATGGGGAGTGGCTTGAATCAGGGGAAAATCAATGTTGACTGGAAGAGCGCTGCTGCTAGCGGTTCTGTGCTCCGTGCTGTCCCTCTGTCCACTTCTGTACGGTCAGGCGAATGGAAGCCTCTCGGGAACGGTCGCCGACAAAACCGGTTCGGTGATCCCCGGTGCAAGCGTGAAAATCACTTCGCAGGCAACCGGCCTCGTGCGTGAAGCCAAGACCGACGACTCCGGACACTACCTTGTCCCCTTGCTGCCCGTTTCCACGTATACGATCCACGTGGAAGCATCGGGCTTCCAGACGACCGAGCAGAGAGATCTCCGTCTACAGGTCGATGAGCAGCGCGAAGTCGATTTCAGCCTGAACCCTGCGACGGTTAGCCAGTCGGTGGAGGTCAATGCCAATGAAGTGGCCGTGGAGACCACCAACCCGACTCTTGGCCAGGTCATCAACGAAGAGCAAGTCGCCCAGCTTCCCTTGAACGGACGCGACTTCGTTCAGTTGGCCAGTCTGACTCCCGGCGCCGTCCAGGAAACCAATCCCAACAGTTTTTTCACCCAAGGCGCCGATAGCGAAGTCGCTGCCCGCGGCTCGTTCTCTTTGTCCGTCGGCGGTTCTCGTCCCAACGCCACCGATTGGCTCCTCGACGGCGTCGACAACAACGAATTGACCGGCGGAGGAATTGCCATCCTTTCCTCGATTGACGACATCCAGGAGTTCAAGGTTCTCACTTACAACTCCCCCGCCGAATACGGCACCCGCGCCGGCCCCACTGTGCTCGTCACTTCGAAATCCGGCTCTAACGGCTTTCACGGATCGTTGTTCGAGTTTCTGCGCAACACCTCACTGGATGCCAAGAGTTACTTTGCAACCAGTGCGGAGAAGTTCAATCTGAATCAGTTTGGTGGCTCGATCGGCGGGCCCATCCAAAAGGATAAGACTTTCTTCTTCCTCGATGCCGAGCAGAAGTACCAGCGCCACGGTATTGCCTTTACAGGATTGGTTCCCACCCTCGCCATGCGCAATGGAGATTTCAGCGCAGACAACTTCGGCAATCTCCAGTCCGGGCTGGTCATCGCCAATCCGAATATGTTTGGAGCGGCTGACCCCTACTTCCAGTGCGATTCGATGGGGAACCCTTTGCCCGCAAACCCCGACGGAAGCCAGGCGCCGGGAACTGACTGCAACAAAATCCCGACTGGCGCCAACGGTTTGGCGAACCCCATCGGACAGGCCCTCATCAACCTATACCCGGCCCCCAACGCCAACAACCCGACGGCGGGATTCAACTTCGTCAACCAGCCCACCCGCAGCCTCGATGAAACCAAGTTTGACGTTCGTCTGGACCACAACATCTCCGCCTCCGATAGTGTGTTTGGCCGGTTCAGCTATGATCAGGCGAATTCCTACGTGCCCGGCGGCGGGGGCATCGGAAATTTTACCGAGTCTAGCGCCTTCGGCAGCAATCAGAACATTATCAACCACGGGCGTCAGATCGCCATCGGCGAGACGCACCAGTTTTCTGCGACTACGGTGAATCAGGCGACCTTTGGCTACAGCCGCATCTTCGACTACATCAAGTCGCAGGGCACAGGCACTTGCGCTTCCGCCACCATCGCCGGCGTCGGCATTCCCGGCGCCAATCTCGGCTGCCCCCTCGGCAGCGATACTTGCGCGGCTGGAGCCTACAGCTGCGGTTTGGTCAGCACGTTAATGTTCGCTGGATACTGGTCCATCGGCGATCGCGGTTACACCCCATTCCAGGGCGGAACCAATGTTTTCTCGTTCAGCGACTCCCTCGAGTTGATTCGCGGCAAGCATGACTTCAAGCTCGGACTTACCTTGCGCGACAACCAGATGAACGTCGGCACCGAGGCCTTCCAGGATGGATTTTGGATTCCCGGCGTGGCCGGCAACTTTAGCGGCGGTGGCGTGGTTGCCGGCAACCCCGAGGCCGACGTTCTGCTCGGTATCCTCGGTCTGGCCGAGCACGATCAAACCTTCCACGGTGCCGTCACCGGCCGCCGCTGGAAGATATGGCGGCCCTTCTTCCAGGATGATTGGAGACCGACCCGCGACCTGACCCTGAACCTTGGCTTGGCCTGGGATATGACCACCCCCATCTCCGAAGTTCACAACAAAATGTCCGACTTCCTGCCCTTTACCGATCAGCTTCTCATCGCCGGCCAAAATGGAGTAGGTTCCGCTGCCGGCGTCAAGATGAACTGGACCGCCTTTGAGCCGCGCCTCGGCTTGTCTTGGAAGGTGCTCGGCAGCGACAAGACCGTAGTCCGTGTCGGCTACGGTCTCTTCCACGACTCCGCCTGGAGCCAGGGTTCCCAGGGCCTCTGGCAGAATCCACCCAACTTCGCTGAGTCCGATTTCTTTGGTCCCGCTGGGTGCGCCTTTGCGACCTCCTACTGCGCTACCGTGCTCGATCAAACGCCTCTCGGCCTCAGTATGTCCTCCGGATTCCCCATTTTTTCGGGTCCGCCCACTCTCTCGTCATTTACCGGAACGCTGTTTTACCAGCCGACCAGCTTTAAACTGGGCGTCGTCCAGCAGATCAATGTCAACGTGGAACGCCAGCTCCCCGGCAATGTCGTCCTTACTGCCGGATACGCCGGAGCACGCGGCCACCACCTGTTGCTCTCGGGAAACGACATCAATACGTACGGCCCGGCTACTTGCCCGAATAACATCGGTTGCAATCCCGATGGCAGCCAGTTCATTCCCCCATACAACGGCATAGGTAACTCCATTCTGGAGTTCGGCGATCTCGGCAAGACCACTTACAACTCGTTGCAGATCAAAGCCGAGACTAAGTCGCGCCGCTACGGCCTCTACGGGCTGTTTAGCTATACCTATGCTCACGCC
>JBAQJU010000090.1:0-6684 GCA_049300475.1 Terriglobales bacterium
GGATTACACAGCCAGCGAATCGGCCTACCAGGGCTCAATGATTCGCTTCCGCCCGATCATGATGACCAGCGCCTGTACCATTATAGGCACCCTACCCATCGCCATCGGTTTTGGCGCCGACGCCGACGCCCGCCGTCCACTCGGTCTTTGCGTGGTCGGCGGTTTGCTCTTCGCGCAAGTTGTAACGCTTTACATTACGCCGGTGTTCTACACTTACATGGATACTTTCTTGAAGTGGCGGACCCGTAAGCGCCCGGAGACTCTTGAAACTTCCGTCGAGCCCCTTAGTCGCACGTGATGTCGGGGTTGCAGTGGAAGACAATATAGCGATGCAGTTCGGAGACTCATTGAGAATTAGGCTCGTCCCTAGAGCGCCATGAACCATGTCCTCAGGATGGGGCTCTGAAATGTGAACACCGTGGTTCCTTCCACTTGAAATTTTGATTCACAGGCGCTTGGGAGCGCCCCCTTCCGATGGGGAAGTGAATCGGGGCGGTAGAAAGGAGACCGCCCCTAGAATCGTTAAGCAACGACCCTACCCATTTAAAGAATCCGGTAGCACAGATTCTTGCGAGCAACCTGCTACAGCACCCGCACACCTTGTTAATACCGAGGCCATAGGAAAAGGAGGTCTTGCGGCAAAAACGGAGATCCCGCACGCGTGTTCACGCGCTCGGGTCGTTTTCTGGCCAACTCATCGTTCTGGGCACCAGGCGGTTACAACCCATGTTATTTCAAGTACTTGCGAGATAGCCGATTCCTGCAGGTGCTCTGTATACTTAGGGTAGGATTTGTCCCCTAAACAGTCGTCGCACACTCACCAACTGGCGCCTCACCCACTTGAGAATTCGATCAGCCCTGCACCGAGGAGCGAACCCGATGAAGCGAGCGGTCTTATATACCCGAGTTTCCACCTTCGATCAGAATCCCCAGACCCAGGCGCTTGACCTTCGCCGGCTGGCAGAACAGCGCGGGTTTGAAATCGTCCACGAGTACACCGACCGGATCAGCGGCGCGAAGGCGAAGCGTCCGGCGCTCGACCAGATGCTCGCCGCTGCCCACCGCCGCGAATTTGATGTCGTGTTGGTGTGGGCGGCTGACAGGTTAGCTAGGAGCGTGCGGCATTTTCTGGAGGTGTTGGACACGCTCAACCACTTGGGTATCGAGTTCGTCTCGTTCCGGGAGAACCTAGACACCGGTGGACCCTTGGGCAGGGCGGTCATCGTGATCGTTTCGGCGGTGGCGGAGCTGGAGCGGAATTTGATTATTGAAAGGGTGAGGGCCGGACTTAGGCGCGCACGGCTCGAAGGTCGTACCCTCGGGCGCAAGCCGATCGAGATCGATCGCGTGGGGCTGCTCCGCGACCGAACTCGCGGGCTGAGTCTGGCACAGCTGGCCAAGTCTTACAAGATCTCCCGCACCAGCGTGGCGAGGGCGTTGAAACAGTCGGAATGCGCTGTGCCGAAAATTCCGCTTCCGCCCGCTTTAGCCGACACTGAAAAATATTCCGCATAAGCAAGAACATCGGCATCTTAATTGGTGTGTGACCGCAGAAAATCCTTGCCGCCACCCGCTCTGCGATCGACTTCCCCTTGGATATCGAGTTCCATCCATGCATGTTTCCAGAGGCCTCGTTTCCGTGTCCGGTTGAATAATGTGACTCGAAGTTGACTCGCACATTTGTAAGTTCAGTTGGATCGAACTGGGAGTAAACTGGCCTGCAACAGCGGCCCCAATGACGGGAATCGCGGTCTTCAACTGACCCCAAAACTGAGAAGATGTCGAGGCGTACTATGCACGAACCAGAGACGCGAATGGAAATGCCGAACCAAGTCGTAACTCCCAGGCGAATAAAGCAGCGGTCGACTCGCATATGTTCATTCGCCATAGTTCTTTTATCGTCGCTGTTTCCCGTTCAGGCGCGGACCGCGAAAGCAGCCACCAGCACCGTAACACCGTTCCGTTACGAAGTCGCCGACGAAATCACGCTCTCCGGTATAGTGTCGAGCGTTCTGATGAAGGCCCATCCCGGAATGATTCCGGGTTCTCACCTGCTTCTCGCGACTCCTACCGGTCCTATGGATGCAAGTCTGGGAAGATTCGGCCTGGGCGGCGTGGGCGGGCCTTCTGTCACCGCAGGACAGCAAATCGAAGCGACCGGTGTCATAACAAGAATTATGGACAAACCGGTTTTCCTGGTGCGTACCCTGAAAGTGGGTGGAGAGCTCTACAACGTCCGCAACCAACACGGCGTTGCACTCTCGCCGCAGGCACGGGAACGTGCCGGCCTGGCGAACCAAAAAGGGGGTTCGCGATGAGCCATCAAGCTTGCGGTCGCATCCTCGGCTTAATTTTGCTGTCCATGACTTTCACCACCCTGGCTTTTTTGACTGGCTGCAATAGCTCGAACTTTAATCCTCCGGCCGAGACGATTGCGCCCACCAGTGGAACTCCGCAAAGCGCTTCGGTTAATACTGCGTTTCCGGCGAAGCTGGTGGCGATCGTCACCATGGGCGGATCGCCGGTAAGCGGAGCCTTCGTTACCTTTACGGCACCCGCGACGGGCGCGAGCGGCACCTTCGCAAGCGGAACGAACTCGGAAACTGATACCACGAATGCTAGTGGCGTCGTCACCTCGACGACATTCACCGCCAACGGGACGCTGGGAACCGACACGGTGACAGCTTCGGTTGCAGGCGTGACCGCGACCACCACTTTCAGCTTGACCAACACCTCGGGGGCGGCGGTATCGATCACGGCAACGAATGGGTCCCTGCAGGATGCAACCATCAACTCCGCATTCGCCGCGCCGCTAGTGGCGACAGTTATGGATAGCAATCAATACCCGGTCAGCGGCGTGGTGGTAACGTTCGCGGCTCCGGCGACGGGCGCGAGCGGTACCTTCGCCGGCGGAGTGAACACCGCCACCACAGACTCGAATGGCATGGCGACTTCGATGACCTTCACTGCCAACGGAACGGCTGGAGCCTATAACGTGACCGCCACAACTCGTGGAGTTCAGTCATCGGCCAGCTTCGGTCTGACAAACATTACCGGAGCCGTCGTCTCGATCACCGCGACGAGTGGAACGCCACAAAGCACGACCGTCAACACTCCATTCGCCGCACCGCTGGTGGCGACTGTTGTAGACAGCAACCAGAATCCATTGAGTGGTGTGCTCGTCACATTTGAGGTTCCTACGACCGGCGCCAGCGGCACATTCGCAGGTGGAGTGAATACGGCTACGACCAACGCGAACGGCGTGGCGACCTCGGCGGTGTTCACGGCCAACGGAACGGTTGGAGCCTATACCGTCACCGCTACGGTCGCATCGGGTGCAGAGCCTGCTGACTTCAATCTCACAAACACTGCGCTCAACTATGCGTTCTTTTTGACTGGGCTCGAGTCGATTAATACTGGTCCGAATTTCTACGCTCTCGCGGGGGCCGTGAGTGTCGACGGTAATGGCAACGTGCTCGGCGGCGAACAAGACTATAACGACGGCCTGGGACTCAACTCACCTGAGCCTTCCGGCGACACCATTCTTCCGGCAACTGGCGCGCTGACCGTAGATCCCACAACCGGTCAGGGGACACTCATGCTGACGACCAATAACTCAGCCCTGGGCGTGAACGGCGTGGAAACCCTCGCCGTCCAGTTTGTGAATACCGACCACGCGCTCATCAGCCAGTTTGATGGCTCGGCAACTTCCAGCGGAAGCATGGACAAACAAACCTTGTCGAGCGCGCCCAACGACGGGAACTATGCCTTCACTCTTACCGGAGTTGACCCTGGATATTTGCCTGTTGTGTTCGGCGGCGTGTTCTCGATCTCATCCGGTGGCACTGCTTTATCGGGAACCTTCGACGTCGATGATGCCGGGGCCACGACGACTCCGACGATGGGCACGAATTTCAGCGGATCAATCATCGCGCCAGACGCTTATGGCCGCGGCTCCATTGCCAGCTCAGGTCTACCCGCTTCACTTAACTATTACGTAGTTGGTCCTGAGGTGTTTCGGATCATCGATGTGGACGCAGATACCGGCGACTCTGGTATAGGCTCGGCCTTCGGCCAGGGCACGGGCACCTTCAGCAACGCATCGCTGGGAAGCGCCGTTTTCGGCATCCAAAGCAACTCCTTTGGAAATCTTTTCGCCACGGCTGGCATGTTGACGACGGTGCCAGCTCCATCCAGCGGCATGTTCACCGGCGTCGCGGACGACAATGAATATGACAACGGTACGCTCGTTTCCGATGCCACGATCGCAGGAGGCTATAACATTGCCGGCAACGGATACGGCAGCCTGACAGTCACTGCCGGAGACCTGGGAGATGTCAGCGTTCTGGGGATCTACATGACGGACCCGCTCCTCAATCTGAACGACCCGAATAACACCAGCAGCGGGCTCGGCGGGGCTCTGGTTGCCGACCTGGATGGCTTCAACCTCAACGGCACCGGAGTTCTCATTCCGCAAACGGATACTTCAACCGCGAGTTTTGCGGGCAGTTATGCCTTTGGAGCGCAAGCCGACAATAATCCCCGCGGGCCGGCTCTCGGATGGGAATTCGATTTTGTTGGGCAGGGAACGGTCAGCGGTGGTGCTTTGAATCAAGCCGCTGGATTGCTCAGCGATCCCTTCTACATTTTTGACGCTACCCAGCCCGACGGGACCGATACCGCAAGATTTTCGGGAACGGCATCGGCTGATCCATTGAATGCCGGCCGCTACACCATGAAGCTCGGCATCACCGTCTCTGCTGACCCGGACTACAACGCAGTGCTCTACCAGGCAGATGGCGGGCAGTTGTTCTGGCTGGATGAAAATAAAAACGGCGACAGCGTATTTCTTGGACCGCTGCAGCAACAAGGGTCGTTGACTGCGTTGCCGGCGGCGAAAAGTGCGAGGAAGGCCGAATGGAAACAGTAGGCGGCGACTGGGCAACGCGTTTTACCTGAAAGGCATGTCCGGTACTCTCATTTTGTTGTGGCGGACTAATCGGAAGTTCGATCGCAAATTGAATGGAAAGTTTGGTCGCAGAATTCAGACGGAAAAGCTGTCCTATACGGAGATCGCCATGAAACTTCTTCGGGTGGTGTTGCTCTCATTGCTTCTGATGGTAGCGCCAACCTTGTGTTCGCCTCAGGGTGCGACTGGAAGAATTTTCGGAACGGTCTACGACCAGCAGGGCGCGGTAGTTCCCGGGGTTCACATCACTATTACCAGCACGGCCACCGCGGACGTCCGCAGCGTAACCACCGATAAAGAAGGAGCTTTCCAGATACTGTCGTTGCCCATCGGCAACTATACCGTGACCGCAGAACACACTGGATTTCGAACCGTGGTCAGCCCCGCGCAGAAACTGCTGATCAATCAGGCGCTGCGCATCGACTTCAAGATGGAAGTGGGCGCCGAAAATCAGACCGTCGACGTTGGTGCCGAGGCTGCGCCGGTTGAAACCGTCAACCCGACTCTGGGCCAGTCGATCACCGGACGAACTCTCACCAACATGCCGCTGAATGGCCGGGACATGCTGGATCTGGCTTTGCTTCAGCCCGGTGTCACGGAGAGTAACGACGACAACGGCGGCGCCGGCAATTACAGCATCGCCGGCGGACGCACCGACTCGGTGACATTCCTGCTTGATGGCGGACTGAACAACGACTTGCTCGATAACAGCAACGTGCTCGATCCCAATCCCGATGCCGTCGCCGAATTCCGGATTCTGACCAGCGATTACACCGCTGAGTATGGCCGTAACGGCGGTGGGGTCATCAGTATCGTGACCAAGTCGGGTACGAATCAGATCCACGGCAGCGCCTTCGAATTCATACGGAACAGGGCTTTTGACGCCAACGACTACTTCAACAAGGAACAAAATCTCCCGCGCCTCGACCTGAAGCGCAACCAGTTCGGAGCTACGCTCGGAGGACCGATCGTCAGAGACGAGGCTTTTTTCTTTCTCGCCTACCAGGGACAACGACAGGTCAAGGCGAATCCGGTCATCGATTCGCCCGTCTACACGCCGCTCGAATTGCAGGGAAATTTTTCGCAAGCCGAGCCATACGATGGCGTAGTCTGCTTGAATTCCGCCGGATGTCCCGATCCAGGTGTGGTCAGCTTCCTCACCGAAAATCCCTGGTTTGCTACGCCCAATGGGAGTGTGGCCAATGCCATTATCGATCCCACCAAGATCGATCCCGTGGCCCAGGCCTACATCAAGGCCGGATTAATCCCGAGCACCCCCAGTGGTCTTCTTTCCACCTCGGAAGATGCCCAGGATAATCGAAATGAATTGACTGCCAGGTTGGATTTCAACCTCAACGCTAAAGACAGACTTTCCGCGACCATTGGTCTGAATCGCGCCGGCGATCCTTACTACGGCACGCTAAACCCGGCCCCGTTTGCCAGCGTCCCAAACTTTCCCAGCACTGATAAAAAAGATTTTTACTTCGTAAATTTGGCTTACACTCGGATCTTTTCCCCGACCGTTCTCAACGAGTTTCATTTCGTCACCCACCGCACTAACTTCCTGTCGGACGAACCGGCGAGCCATCAACCCACCGGGCCGCAACTCGGCATCGGCATCACTCCCGACCTCGCTACCGGTCCCACCGACATTTATTTCGATACCGGCTTTCAGATTGGCCCCAGCGAAAATGGCCCCACCCGCTTCATCGAGA
>JBAQJU010000091.1:0-15258 GCA_049300475.1 Terriglobales bacterium
GGTCAAGGTAATAGCTGAAGCTTGCCAGCGCAACCTGATCACCGCCGGGAAGGTAGAACCCGAACTTACCCAGGGAAAGATTGTTCCCCGGCAGCGTCCACCGGTCGAGAACCACCCAGGCATCCCCTTGCTTGATCTGGTGGACGATTTCCGTTGGAGACACGTGAATCTGCACGGTCCGAAAGCTCTTCTTTCCGCTCTTGTGCGGAATCTTTGCCTCGGCCCTCTTCTGGCCGTTGCGGACGTCGGTCCGATAAAAATTGTTGTCGTCGATCTGGAACAGGTCGTAGTTGTTTGGATCCGTGTAGTTGACCACCCACTGCAGCCGGTGTCCCTTCGTCAGCATGGCGGAGAAGATGAATGTTCCCGGCGCCGGTGCAACGCTGTAGGTAACGAAATCGCCGCCTTTGCGCTCGAACGATCCTTGATTGTCTTGCTTCCAACCCGCCGGGTCGTCCCACTTCGACATTCCGCTGGCACCGAGCGACAGGTCGAGACGACGCGACTGGCCCGCCGTGATTTCCACCGTGGAAGCACGAACGAAATTGTCGGCGGTGCGGGCGGCAAGTGTATAGGTGCCGGCGGCCAGACTTAGCACGCTGCCATTGCTTGCCCTGATGGGGGACTCGCCGGTTTTGGTCAACGTGACCTGGGCGTCGGCGGGAGAATAGCTTATTTTCAGCTCACCCGGCGCAACCTCCAGGGCGACTTCATTCGCTGCCAGAGAGACGCCGGCTCCGGCGACGAAGTGCTTCCTGATTTGCCGGGCCTTGAAACGATCCTTGCACAGCTCAATCACGTGGTCCCCGGGAGCGACCGCCGAAAGGTTCAGTGTGCCATCGGGCTGCACGGTTCCCGCAACCGCCTGGTCGATGAGAACCGTCGCCCCCGGAGGCCCATTCTGGATGTTGAGCGAGGCCAAGTGCGGTACGGCAACCAGTCCGAAGACCAGCCTGCCTTGCTGGCCCTTACGAATGCGGATTTTTTGTTCGGGAACATCCTGATAACCAGCCTTCGCCACGCGCACCGCGTACTCCTTGGGCTCAAGGTTGGCAATGCGGAGTTGGCCCTTTTCTGTCTGTTGATCGAGCGCTTTTCCGTTCAGGAATACCCGCGCTTTATCCTGTCCAGTAACTACGACCAGCGTGCCGACATCCTTCCCCGACTCGACAAATGCGTCCAGCGCGGGCGCGGGCGCTACTTCGAGTGCCAGTTTGTATTCTTCGCCTTCGTGGCGCACCGTCAACTCATGCGCGCCTGCGGTGACGGATGAAAGATCGGTACCGTCGGCGGGCAAGTCGAGCGGCGCTTGTCCATCGAGGCTTAACTTGGCTCCGGCATCGCTTGAGTAAACGTGCACGTGATCGCCCATGCTGCTTACAACGACCGCGAAAACGCCATTGGCCGTGATCGGCGTTTTGACGACGGGCAAGCCTCCAGCCGCCGAGGTAAAAGCGGCCATGAAGCCGCCCGAAGGACCCTCAAACTTCAATGTGTGATCGCCGGCAGGAATCTTGTCGAGCGTCCACTGGGCATCGCGCAGATCGGCGGGAGGCTGGTCGTCGAACCCTACCTTGCCCCTCGCCTCGTCAGAAGATAGCTTCACGATTGGCAACTGCGGCTCCGGTTGCGTCGGAACAGCAGCTGGCTGCGCGGCAACAGGCTCGGGAGGCGGAGCCTCCGCGGGCTGCTTGTGCCTGCGGAAGAACATTGAAGCCGCAAGCAACAACACGATGGCCGCACCGGCGCTCACCAGCACCTTAATGTTGGACGCGCTTAGGTTGGACGAGCTTGGGCCCCGGCGTTGCGCAGACGCAGAAGGGATTTTCCTGGGCGGCGCCGAGGGAATCTTCGTCGTAGCGGCCGCGGGCGGCACACCGGCCGGGGGCGGCGCGGATGCGGCTCCCACTGGTGGAGGACCTGCCGTAGGCGGCTGTACTGCGCCCTCCGGCCCAACCCCTGGCGTCGCCGGTCCAGCAGATGTAGACCCAGCGTGTGAAAGCGTTGCGCTTCCCGAAGCGACATCCTGACTTGATCCCTTCCCGGCGACGGGCGGAAGTTTGAACTTCTGCAAAACTCCGTTTGCTGTAGATAAGACTTCTTCATCCTCCGCATATTTCTCTGCCAGGACGCGTGCCCTTACCAGCAGGGCTTGCTTCGCGTCGGGATCGGCGGCCGCTTCCGCCTCGCTTTCCAGGCGGCGCAACTCTTCGAGATCGCGCCGGCGCGCCTGCCGCCGCTGTGCCTGAAGATCGCGCTGCACGGCGTCTCTGATCTGGATCAACCGCTGCTCCCGCGGATGGGCCGCGAGTCCCTCTTCAACTCGCGCCCAAGCCGCCGCCAGATCGCCTGAAGTTTGCAGCTTGCGCGCCTGAGAAACGCATTCGCTGACAAACATCTCCCGTTTCTGGTCGAGAATCAGCGTGCGCAGCGTCTTGGCCATCGGATGCGAGGGGTTCAAATCGAACGCCTCTTTCGCCAGCTTCTCCGCCTCCCGCAAATCGGTCTCGACCAGGGCCTGCGCCTGGTCAACCAGCGTATTGGCCAGCACCGCTCTTGCAAGCGGATTGTTCTCATCGAGTTCGTACGCCTGCCGCAACAATGGGATGCCTTCGGCCGCCTTCTGCTGCGCGCACAACTCCTGCCCTTCCGTCATCAGGCGGTGCGATTCCGCCTTGCGCTCAACCCCTTGCTGGGCCAGCTTTTCCAGCTCCTTCAATTCGTCGTCGTTCGGAAATTGAGCCTCCGCGGAGTGCAGGAGTTCGAACACCCGGCCGTAATCGCCGGAGTGCATGCAGGCGTCGATCAGCTCGATCAATTGCGTTCTGGCTTCGATGCGTGCCTGCTGATCGCGCCTCTTTTGCAGACGCTCCACTTCAAACTTCAGTCCCGGATACTGGCCATAGATGGTTCGCAGAATTTCCCAATCGTTCAAGGCATCGCTAAACGCGCCTTGCTCTTCGTGCAGGTGGGCGCGCGCCACAATGGAATTCACCAGCTCCAGCTTGTCCTGCACCAAACTTAACGCGCGCTCGAAGTGCGACTCCCCGGGATGCTGCTGCAGTGCGTCGCGAAGAATGCTGGCTCGCTTGTCCAGGTCGGGCTCGGCCTCGACCTGCCGGTCAAGCGAAGCGATCAACGCCGATAGATTCTGCCGTTGCTGTTCTTCGATGTCGTAACGGAGCGCCTGAAAAATTGCATTGCTCGGATACTTGGCCAGAGAGGTTTGGCATACCGCCATCGCCTTCGCGAAATTTTGCTCCGCCAGGTACTTGCGCGCCTCCGCGTATGCGGTATTCATGGCGTCGTGCTCGGAGCGCACCTCGTTGTAGAAGCTCTGGTAGCGCGCTCCACTCTCGCGATTAATGGAATCGGGCGCCCGGCGGTCAAGTTCGAGCACCACGCCCAACTTCGCCAACGCACTGCTGACATCGCCTTTTTCCCAGGCATCCACGGCCGCACGATGGACCTGCTCTTTTTCCTGACGAAGCTTCTTGTAGTCTTGTTCCTGCCGGTCCACTTCTGCCCGCAACTGCAACGCCCGCGTCTCCTGCGGCCGGAGTTGCAGCACGTTCTCCAATGCTTCGCGCGCATGCGGATAAGCATGATTGTCGATGTGCTCGCGGGCCAGGCGGTACCAGCTTTCAATCTGCCGCTCGCTGCGCCGGTTCTCGATTTTCTTCTTCAACGCGAGCGCGGTCGCGTTGTCCGGTTCGATCTGCAGCGCCTCCTGCAATTTTTGCAACGCCAGCGGATCCTCTTCTTCTTCGAAACGAGCCCGGGCCGCATCCAGCAATTGCGCCAGCGTCTTGCGGCGCGCGGCTGTATCGAGCTGGCGGCGCAGTGTTCCAATGTCGGTGTCCATGTGGCCTTCAGCTTCCAGTTCGCCCAGAATTTCACCGGCAAATTGAAGGTCGCCGTCGGCCAGCGCTTTGGTGGCGCGCTGCAGGCGCGGCCGGGTCCGCTCCGGATCGAAAAATCCGATGGGCTCGTTGCGCATCGCTTTGCCCAGCGTCTCGCCCAGTTCGCGCGCGCTCGCAAAACGGTGCCAGGGTTGCTTCGCCATGCCCTTGTGAACCACGCGGCTGACGGATTGACTAACCGCCGAGTTCAACTCCGAAGCCAAAGGCGGAATCTGAGTGAGGATCGCCTCGACCACTTCGTCCGCCCGGCTGCGCTGAAAGGGATGCCTCCCGCTCAGCGCCTCATAGCAGACCACGCTCAATGAAAAGATGTCCGAGGCGGCCGATAGCGGCTTCAACTGGATCTGCTCGGGAGACATGTAAAGCAGCGTTCCCTTTTGCGCGCGCGTGGTGTGCGCGTCCGCCATGTGCGCGACCCCGAAATCGATAATCTTGACCGAGTCGTCTTCCATGACAAAAATGTTGCTTGGCTTCAGGTCGCGATGAACCAGGCCGCGCTCATGCGCTGCCTGCAGCCCGCGGCAAGTCTGTGAAATGATTTCGACCGTGCGCTCAACCGTCAGGCGGTGGCTGGCTTTGCGGATGAAGTGATCGAGCGTCGTGCCAGGTAACAGCGGCATCACAAAGTAAGGTTTCTTCTTTCCCTCTTCTTCAAATTCTCCGATGTCGAAGATTTCAACGATGTTGGGATGGCTCATCGAAGCCAGCACGTCGCATTCCTTGTAGAACAACTGCAGCGAGGCGGGATCGGGGATGTCGAGGATGGTCTTGACGGCAACTTCGCGGCGGACAACGGTATCGTAGGCGCGATACACCAGACCCATGCCGCCCTGCCCGAGGATCTCCCTTACCTCGTAGCGACCGGCCAGTTTCTTCGGCGATCCCGGCGTTTCCATGGCGAGCTCCCCGTGATTAGGGATGGGCTAGGAGCATCAGCATTCTAAACCAGGGCCGCCGTCAGGGCGTTGCCACAGTAGTAGCCTGTGTAGGGACGGACGCCTCGTCTGTCCAAAGCGGGGCGAACGCCCCGTCGCTCCCGGCACGCCGCGAAGTCGAACGATGTCGGCGCCACAATTCCCGTAGTGTCCGCCGTCACAAGCTTACTTATCTTTATCCGGCATGATGGGATTAGGTTTCACGGACCCGCAATCCGCCCCCTTGAATACCGAGTGAGATGCCGTCGTCCATTCGACTGGCTTGCTGTTCCCAGAAAACTCCATCGCTCCAACAAAGTGCATCTTGCCGGTGGCGTGGTCGTCGTCGGTCCACGAGGATTCCAATGTTCCCTTGCCGCTCATCATGCCGGTACAAACCATGTCAGCCGTCATGCTGTTCGACTTTTTGACGACGTGAGTCAGGCTACACCCGCGGGTCGTCGGCATTATGGCGCCGTACTTGTCAATCTGCTGTTGAGTCAGGCAGACCTGCGTGGTATGCGGGACGCCGCTGAAGGGCGAATGTTCACCGCCGCCAGCAACCATGCCGGGAGGAAGTGGAGACTGCTGCCACGTCATGGTCGTAGTCAATTCCCACAGCCCGGGTTTTCTGGTTTGCGCCGGGCCGAATACCGTCATGGCAAAAAGACAACCGATCAGCACAGCGCAAGCTTGAACTCTACGCACGGTTCCTCCTGGTTGGCGGGGCAGCACCGATCCGCTCACATTTACTCTACCCGAGTCAGTGAGTGGAGTGAACCTCTGACGGCAACAGGCAATCGCGCTCACCCGCAGCCAATCATTCACCTTGATTATCATTATCCCTTGCTCTCACTCGCTGGCGGGCCGAAGCCACAACGTCCGCGCATTCCTTGCCGGAATTTTTCGCGTTCCTCGGGCGTCATGCGTTCCCACCGCTCCGCCATGCGGCCGCGAAATCTGGAGCGGCGGAAGCCCCGGCCACCAATGCGGCCGAAGAGGATCCGGCACAGCGCCAATATCCCAAACGCCTGCCAGAAGGTGATCAGGCGCCAGCCGAAGAGAGGCGGCAACAGCCAATTCCACAGAAGTTTCACCAGTTCGCCACCGATGAAAGCAAATAGAACAATTCCCACGATCGCGGCCGGGGCAATGAAATACCATTTCTTTCTCATGTTCAGTTCCTCGCACTTTCGCAAACTCATGCTTTCGTAAATTCGTCGTAGATGCTTTGCAATCGCTCCCTCAGATGCAGCACGGCATAACGTTTGCGCGCAAGCAGTGTGTTCACGCTCACGCCGGTTTCGGCGGCCATCTCTTTGAAGGAGCGTCCCTCAAACTCGTGCCCGACAAACACCTCACGCTGCTCATCCGGAAGCTCGTCCAGCGCAAACCCAAGTTCGTCGAGGAGTACGCTGCGGGCGTAAAGAGCATCCGGGCCGGCATCGGGCGAAGGCAGCAAGTCTTCCAACCGCAGCAACTCATCCTCGTCGTTGGCCACCACGGCATCGCTGAAGCTCTCCGGCTTCTTCTTGCGGAAGAGATCGGTAATGCGGTTTCGCGCGACGCGAAAGAGCCATCCCGTTACGTGCTCGATCGGCATCAGCAGGCGGTTGGCTTCTACCAGTTCGGAGAAGACCTCCTGCAGAATGTCCTCCGCATCGCGAGGGTCAGGCACCCGGCGTCGAATGAAGTTGCGCAGGCGGGACTGCTCATGCTCGACCACTTCGGAGATTCGCCGGTCCTGTTCGAGGCTCATCCGCTCGGTCATCCGCGCGCTCATCCGCACCGTGCTGGCCGCGTCCTTCATCTACGGATGTAGACGAATTGGGGGTGCGAATATTGTAGGGGCCTGGTGGGTGCCCTTTTAATATTGCGAGGCCCAGCGGCCGCACCGCCCCACCCGCATTTTCCAGAAGTATAAGTTCCTTAGACCGACTATTCTGAAACTCCACAAATGATCATTGGAGGGTTCAATTCCATGAAAGCCTCGTTTTTCTGGCCGCTCCTCGCCGCTCTGCTAATCACCCTGCCGTCCGCGCGCTCGACCGCTCAGACCGCCGCCGGGTGGCATGACGATCTGGTCGATCACATGGCCGGAAACTGGAAGCTCGAGGGTCCGGTGATGGGACGTGCCGCGCATCATGACGTGCAGGCGGAGTGGGTACTCAATCACCAGTTTCTTCGCATCCACGAAAAAACCGTTGCAGGAGCATCCGCCGACGAACACAAGTACGAGGCGACCTGGTTCCTCGGCTACGATCCGCTCAGCGAGCGCTATGTGCTCCACCTGCTCGACGTGTTTGGAGCGCGCTTCTCGGAAACGCTCGGCTATGGCACGCGCGATGGTGACGCCATCCACTTTGTCTTTGAATATCCCGACGGCCCGTTTCACACCACCTTTCGTTGGTCCGCGGAGAAGAATTCCTGGGAATGGCGGATGGAGCAGAAGAATAAAGACGGCCAGTGGACGAGTTTCGCCGATCTCAAGCTCACTCGCGCTCCGCGCTGAACGCGGAATCCGCTACCGCAAGAGAAAGCCCGCAAAGATGGTTCCGGCCCTGGCATGGTCTTCATCGCGAACGGAAAGCACGCGTTGCACGATATTTCCGGATCCCTAATCGGAGTTTCCCTGAAGCAAAAAAAAGGGGGACGCGAACCTTACGCGTCCCACCTGGGAAGAGAGACTTCGTTTGAAACGCTTGCCGTCAACCCTTGCCGTCAAGCGGGAAGCGCCTCGAATCTCGTTTAGCGATGGCCGCCACGCCCGCCGCCACCGTGCGAACCGCCGCCACCGTGCGATCCTCCACCACCATGCGATCCGCCCCCACCGGAAGATCCGTGGCTGCTGGGTGCCGAGTGGCCCCCATAGCTCGGGGCAGACCTTCCGCCGCCGTAACTCGGAGCGGAGCGTCCACCGCCGTACCCTGGATAGCCGCGGCCGCCATACGGGTTGCCGTAAGAACGCGGCGTGACAATGGGCTGCCTCATGTTGAGTGGCGGTCGGGAGCCGCTATAGCCACGCCCTTGAGGGTCACCGTAGCCCCGACCCGCGGGACCGCTATAGCCTCGTCCTTCAGAACTCCGTCCCGCGGAACCCGGATTGCCGTAAGATCCGCGCGCCGAACCGTACGCCTCCCGGTTCTGCGCCCCGCTATTAGATGAGCGCCCCATGGATTGTTCAGCAGAGGAACGCGGCGCCATGGGCGAAAACTTCTGCCATCCACCGTTGTTGGCGTTGCCACTCTCGCGAGCGGAAGAGGAATTCGGAGTATTGCCCGGCCTCGCCCCCGAACCCAGGCTCGGATTGCTCCGCCCCACCGCATTCGAGCGCGCCGGGTTCTCGCCTGGCCGGCTAAATCCCCGCCCGCTCTGCTCCGAACGAGCGTTATTGGTCGGACCCCCATTGTTTCGGCCCTCATTGCTATTCCGACCCTCGAAGCCGTTATTCCGGCTCTCGGTGCCGCGCTGATTTCCATTGACGGGTGCGATCCCGTTCTGCCGCATGGCATTCGAAACCTGCGCCTGCTCGCGTGCAAACGAATGCCCGCTGGCAGCATTGCTGGTCCCGTGTGTCGAGAAGAAATGCTGACTCCCGCCACGATTAGCAAGCGTTGACGCAGCCGCCGGACGACCGCTGGCACTCAGGCTCGCCCGAGTCGGCGTAACGGGCAGGTTGCCGGTGGCAAAGTGCGCATTCTGCAGCGACGCATGGCTCACCGGCTGGAAATTCGAGTGTCCCTGCCCAAATCGATTACCGGCAACCGAGGTTGCGCCCCGGAAATGCGGATCGTTCTGCGCCAGCCGCACATTCGAGAAGCGATTGCCTCCGTGCAGCGGAGCGAATCCGCCCCGGTTGTAGCCGTTGAAGCCGGTGTATCCGAACCGTCCGCCGTAGCCGCCCCACCACGGGTGAAAGAAGTCGCACGGCCCAATCGGGAACCAGCCAATCGATCCCCAACCGAAGCCAAAGCCAAATCCGCCGCCGAATCCAAAGAACGACACATACGCCGGCGCCCACAGCGGACGATAATACGGATACCCATACACCGATCCCGGCCACCATCCCCAAGCGCCGTTATATTGGAACCAGCGCCCATAGTGATATGGAGCCCAGCCCCACGGCTCATAAGAAACCCACGTCCATCCCCAATATGGTTCCCAAACCCAGTTGCCCGCGCTATACGGAACCCAGCCCGGCCCCTCATTCGGGAACCATGCCTGACCATAGTCGGGTACGTCTTGCCAGGTGCCGTTGTTGTCGAGATCCTGCGATCCGACGTAGTAGTCATTCGTGTGCTTGCGCGACGCCGAATTGTCGATCATCCGGTCGCGATCCGTATTCCACTGATCCCAATCATCCCGGGCTGGCGCCTCGCCGATGCGATATTGCGTCTGGTCGCCGCTGCCGCGGATAGTGATGAACTGGTTCGCGCCCACGCGCGTGCCGCCCTGCGGAGTAGTAATTTCAACCTCGCCACGCCGCACCAGTACCTCGGTGTGGTCGTCGGCGGTTACAAGAATCCGAAAGCTCGCATCGTTCCGCTCGGTGCGGATGCCAACGTTGGGCGTGTCGATCTCCGCCGCCGCATCGCTTTTTCCCATCACCGTGTAGTTCGCCATCCCATGTGCCAGCTGAATCTGGATCTGCGAGCGCGTCAGGTTCGTAAGATTGGCCTGCGTGTGCTCCGACAGGCGCAGGATGTTGGCGTAGTCAAGCTGAAGCTCGGCGCGTGCCTTGTCGCCGGTCGAAACTCGGTCGCCGGTCATCAAGGGAGCATTCAGCTGAGCCGCCGACCAGTCACCCGAGTCACCGCGCTGCGTCGAAACGTCCCCGTGAATCAGGCTGACACGCGCGACGCCATTATTTTCAGAAGTCTCGTTCGAGTCGCCTGAGTTTCCGGAATTGCCATAGCCCCGATTGCCATAAGGAGGATTGCCGTAATTCGGAGGATAGTTCGGAGGCGAGTTCGGAGACGAGTTCGGATTGCCGCCTCCGTAGGGGCCAGGCGCCTGAATATTCGGGCTCGGCTTGGGCGGCAGTTCGCTCATCGGAGGCCGCTCATTCTGATCTTGCTGCGCCTGACCTGGCTGAGCCGAACCGGGCCCGCTCGGAGCCGGTGTCTGATCCTGCCCCTGATCCTGCATGATGTCCTGGTCTTGATCCTGATCCTGGTCCGACGTCGGGCCTTGCATCCCGTCCGCAGCCGGTGCTTGGCCTTGAACTTGGCCCTGATCAGAGGACGGGTTCTGGGATGAGTCCGCGCTCTGCGCGATGACCGTCCCCGGAATCGCAATCAGAAGTCCTGCGACAAGTGCGGCAATGAATTTAAGCCTGACCTGCATACCAACCTCCACCCTGGTTCGAGAAAATCCTGCTCAGGTGAATGCAGCCAGCATGCCAACTTTGCAGCCTGCATCTTCGTCCCACTAACGCTAGTGTTTTTAGTAAGTTACGGCAGTGAACGCGTATCAGAATGTGCGGCAGGAAACCCGCTTCGGTGGCCCGGTTCCACCAAGGTGGTGCTTTTCGGCCAGGGTGCACTCCAGGTGTATCGACAACCTTGTTGCCTGTCAACGTCGCTTATCAACGAGGATCGAATTCAATCACGGCAACACCGTCAAAGTTGCCGAGCACATGCACGACGTAAGTCCCCGAAGTCAGACTCATAAGCCATCGGAGGGTGGGATATGATGCCCGGTACCCAAGAGCAAGGAAGCGCTCGTGCCTCGCTTCGGCTCCCGAGACAAATCGCCTGCCAATCGACTCGGCTTGTTCATTCAAAGCTCTCGGAAGAGGCACCACCGGCACGCTGACCTTGTAATAACTCAAGGGAGCAAATAACTCACTATCGACCCGCGGCCCACTGGGCATGATCTCAAAATCTGCCTGTGGCAGGTCGCTGCAAATCAGCAGTGGAGCCTGATCGGGTCTGGCTATGCGATCGGCGTATTCCAATGCTGCCTTCCATGAGTACAAGTGGTGATGCGCAGCTGGCGAACTGGTATAAGAAAAAATCGCCCAAGGCACGTATACCATGCACAGGATCAGTCGAAGCGGTGCCGAACTGATAACCGCAACCAGAACTCCCCACAACAGGACCATTCCCATCACTCCGACAAGCCGGTACCGGCCCACGAACATTCTTATGGGAGAGTGAACGGAAATTTCATACAGAAGTGCCGGGGGAATAACTGCCAGAAGCAGAGGGAGCAGGAACGGTTGCGGGATTTGAAGGTGGCGCAAATAAAACTTGCTAAGGCCCACAGCAGCGACCACTGCCGTGAGCCAGACGAGAGTCGCGGTCGTCGGCAGAAATCCGAACAGAAACTGTGGGATCGTTGGAGGGCCAGTGAAGCTATAAGTATTGCGCCGCAAGATCATGTACAAGAGCCGGGGAACCACCGGCAGAAATACCATAGCGAAGCTGGCGAGGACGATCATGATCTGCCTGAGTTCCCTACCGATCGACCTGCCTTTCAGCAGAAGGTAATACGCCAGGAACGCCGGCAGGATCACGGCATAAAGGTATTGAAAATAGAAAATGAATCCGCACAGCACGCCTAACAGGATGGATAGGGAAGTCTTCGGGTCGCGAACCCACAGAATCAGGGCATAGATCGCAAGGTTAGTGGCAAGAACTGCAAATGCGTAAGGTCGCGCGTCGATCGCCGCGAAAGCAACATCCCTGTGAAGACAGAAAAGGATACAGACGATCCATGCAACGTCTTCATCAAAGAACTGCCGCGCAATGCGGTAGAGAACGAATACAGCTGCCAGCATCGCCAGCACAGAGGGAATCCGCAGCACAATCTCGCGGCTTCCAAACATTTCCCGTGTTGCCCATAGGACGTAGAAGTACGTCGGGAAGTACAGTGCTTCGACTGAACGCTTCCATATTTGTGCGAAGCCGGCGCTGATTCCCCAATAGGAAACGGTTTCATCCAGCCAAAGCGGACTTTTGTATGCCAGGAACCAGGTACCCATCGATGCCAGCACAGCCAGCAGGTAGATGAACCGGAATGCCGCGGGCTTAAGTGGCGAGATGCGTTGATTTGTAGCCTGCACCTTGCTGAACGTGTGTCCTTCCATTTTCGGCCTGCAGCGTGACCTGCAATAGAGATTTACAGACAGAGATTAACAAACGTCACGGCGCTGCTGGTTACGACTCTTACATCCTGGTTATCACTGGCCCATCATTCGAGATTGCTGTGCGCTGGCGGACCTTTACAGCGCCGGAACCGGGCAGAGCCCCGTCACGACATACCGTAGAATAATGTTAAGTACGCAGCCACCTCACTCCCCGTCGCTATCCTCAATCCCGAACTTCGACAGCCGGTACCGCAGCGCATTCCGCGATAAGCCGAGCAACCGCGCCGCCTGCGACTTGTTGCCATTCGCGCGTTTGAATGCCTCTCGGATCATCTCATCTTCCCAATGGTCAAGCGTCATGCCCTCGGGCAAAAAGCGGTCCGTGGCCGCGCCGGCGCGATTGCGCGGCAAATCGAGTTGGATGTCCCCGGCCTGCAGTTCAGGTCCGGCAGCCAGCGCGCACGCGCGCTCGATCACGTTCTGTAATTCGCGCACATTGCCCGGCCAGTAATGCCCGAGCAGGACCTGCATCGCAGCCGCCGAAATGCCCCGAAGCTGTCTTCCCGAATCTTTCGCAAAGCGCACCAGAAAAAGGTTGGCGAGATCCGGAATATCTTGCTTGCGTTCGCGCAGCGGCGCGATATCGATCGGCACGACGTTGAGCCTGTAATAAAGGTCCTCGCGGAAAGTTCCCTGTTCGAGCGCGGCGCGCAAGTCGCGGTTAGTAGCGGCGATCAGGCGCACGTCAACCTTCACGGTGCGCGTGCCTCCCAGCCGCTCAAATTCCCGCTCCTGCAGCACGCGCAGAAGCTTGACCTGGATCGCCGCCGGCACATCGCCGATCTCGTCCAGAAAAAGCGTCCCCTTGTCGGCGAGTTCGAACTTTCCAGGCTTGCTCGTGACCGCGCCGGTGAACGCTCCCTTTTCGTAGCCGAACAGTTCGCTCTCCAGCAGATTTTCCGGAATTGCTGTGCTGTTTATTTTCACAAACGGACCCGACGGCCGCCGCGACTTTTCATGAATAGCGCGCGCGATCAGGTCTTTGCCCACGCCGCTCTCACCCCCCAGCAGCACGGTGGAGTTCGTCGGCGCCACCCGTTCCACAGTCGCCAGCACCTCCTGCATCTTCGGGCTGCGGGCAACAATATTCGGATGGCTGTACTTCTGGCCCAGCGCCTCGCGCAGCGAACGATTCTCCTCCTGCAGCCGCGAGTGGTCGAGCTCCTTGCGCACCACCATCCGCATTTCCGCCAGCGAGAACGGCTTGAGCACGTAGTCGCTGGCGCCTGCCTTCATGGCCTCAACCGCGGTTTCGACCGAGCCGAATGCCGTCATGACGACGATCGGCAAGGCCGCATTTTGCCGCTTGGCCGCTTGCAGGAACTCAAGCCCGCTCATGCCCGGAAGCTTGAGATCTGTAAGCACAAGATGGACCGGCTCAGAGGCAAGCAGCTTCAATCCCGTCTCCGCATCGCCCGCGGAAAGCGTTTTGAAGCCATCCTCCCCCAGGTTCAACTCAAGCAGCCGCCGCATCTTGGCTTCGTCTTCGATAATGAGAATGGTGGCCATGGTCTAGGTAGTGCCGGTGTGGGGACGGGCGCCCTCGCCCGTCCAGGCCGAGCGGAGCTCGGCAGCCGCCTGCGGCTCAACTGCATCTTCTAGTGGAAAGAAGAGTGAAAACACCGCGCCTCCCTCCGGCCCATTCTCCACCCGAATCGACCCCTTATGCCCATCCACAATCTTCGACACGATCGAAAGCCCCAGCCCAATCCCGGTTTTCTTGGTAGTCACAAAAGGATTAAAAATTTCCTCGCGCAGATTTTCCGGCACGCCCGGTCCGGTGTCGGCCAGCACAAGCTCTACTCCATCGCGATCATTCTGCGCAACGAGCCGAACCGCGACTCGCAAGTTGCCTCCGTCAGTTTCCATCGCTTCGTAGGCATTCTGCACCAGATTGAGAAACGCCTGCTCGCACAGACTCTCGTCGAGCGGCACCAGCGGCAGATCGGCCTCATAGTGGCGTTCGACCTGCACCGGCTTCCCTTTCCAGCGCGCCGCCACCACGTCCAGCGCACGGTCAAGAATTGCGGTCAGGTTGGCAGGCTGCAGTTGCGCGTGCAGCGGCCGGGCGAAGTCCAGAAACTCCGTGACCAGCGCGCTCAGCCGGTTGACCTCCGTCGAGATGTAACCAGCCAGTTCACGAGATAGCTCGTCGGAGGCCTGCAACTTCTGCGTCAACATCTCCGCCGATCCCTTGATCACGCCCAGCGGATTGCGAATCTCATGCGCCAATCCAGCCGAGAGTTGTCCAAGCGCAGCCAGTCGCTCAGAGCGGCGCGCCTCCGCCTGCGCCTGCTCCAGACGCCGGTTGGTTTCCGCGAGGCGTTCGGCCAGATCGCGGTAGAGCTCAGTCTGGTGCCGGCTCTGCAGCGAGAAGCGATTGACCACCATGGCCGCGAGAAAGAAAAACATGACTCGCAGCCCGAGTAATCCCAGCGCCTCCGTCGTCAACTCGTATTCCTGCAACGCCGGGTAGAGATAGGAACAGTAAGCGGCCGAGGCAAACAGCGTCCACAGCATCGTCGCCCATGGCCCGCAATAAAGCGCGGCCGTCACCACCGGAACGAAGTAAATCGGCCAGTAACTGCTGTTGATGCCAACCTCCGCCGTGTGATCGAGCAGCAGCGTGGCGAGCGTTATCTTGAGGAGCATGACGTAGAAGACGCCGCGTTTGGGGAAACGCGAAATCGTCTTCGCCTCCAGCAGCTGCACAATGCCGATGGCCAGCAGGATGAGCTGCTTGTGCCATTCGAGCTGGGGAGGAAGCGCCGCCAGCCCGCCAAGAAAAACCAGCCAGATCGTCAGCCATAACGCGTCCAGACGGGTAAACCGCCGGGACTCGGGATCGAAGATAGGAGGCGCGGATTCCAAGCAGCTTCCATCCAACCGCAGAAGACCCTCTGCCGTCAATCGGACTCGATTCGTAAAATCTTCGGGTCAGTGTGGTGACGGGGCTCCGCCCCGTTTCGGCGGGGCAAAACCCCGCCACCACACAACACACACGGACCTTCACTACCGTAACCTTATTAGGGGGTTACGCCCACGAGAAATCCGGGCTATAATTTAGACAGTTTTTATGCGCTTGAATGGCTCCATCCCCGCGATGTGCTGGATCGAAGGACGCGCCTGTCCGCGCCGCTACCTCTCCGTCCTGCCGTCGCATGTGCGCGCCAACCTCTTCGGCAGCGACTAGTTTTCGTTCTCCTAGCAAATGTTCTTGGTGGCAATACTCCGTCTCAACCATGACGGCAGCACACCGTGTAAAAGC
>JBAQJU010000092.1:0-8219 GCA_049300475.1 Terriglobales bacterium
GTGGAGTTCTGCTCTTCAATGCCATGGGCGTCATCCTGATTCTGGCCGCGTTCGGCAGCGGGCTGACGGGTGGCCTCGGCGCAGCGCGCCTTTTATTTGGCATGGGCCGCGACAACGTGTTGCCGCGCCGGGTTTTCGGCTATCTCAGCCCGGGGGGCAGCACGCCCACATACAACATTCTGATTATTGGAGCGCTTACCTTTATAGGTGCGGTTTCGCTCAACTCGATTGGCAACGCCTACGAACATGCTGGAGAACTGCTCAATTTTGGCGCATTCCTTGCCTTCATGGGAGTCAATCTGGCGACCTTCTGGCAATTCGCTGTGATTCCGCGTCCGGGTTACAAGCGGCGAATCATCGTGGATGCCGTGCTTCCCGCCATCGGTTTTTGTTTCTGCGCGTTGATCTGGTGGAATCTCAACGGACTCGCCAAAACGATTGGCGGGATCTGGTTCGCGGTGGGCGTGCTCTATCTGGCGATCGCCACCCGCGGTTTCCGGAAGGCGCCGGCAATGATCGATTTCAAAGAGACCTGATCGATTCTTAGCGTGATCGACTCTAAAAATGATCAGGAAAGCTCTGACTAAGTATCTAGCGGGCCGCGGAGAAAGTCAGTTTCGTATCAGGGCATCGCTTTAGCGATGCCGCAACCCAGGCTATCAATCGCCCCTTTTAGGGGCTGACGCCAACATTTTTGGCGCGGGGAATCGCAGCCCATAGCTCCCAGTTTATTCCGTCGTCGTGATTTTCGGAATGCGGGCAAAGCGCCCCGCCTCGATCCCGGTTTGCGCGGCCAGCGCCAGCGTCATCATCTGCACCGGCAATATCTCAAGTATGTGTCGTACGCCCGCAGGCGTTTGCGGCAGATTCCAGGCTCCCAGCTTGCTGTCTTCAGCAATCCATCCGGTCTTGCCGCCAGCTTGGCGGATGTCGTCCCGCAGCCTGGCCTGCAGCGGCCTGGTACTCTCCGCTCCCGCAAGAATCACCGCGAAGGTTTCGCCGTTGACCATCTCCAGCGGCCCGTGACGGAAAGCCGCGCCGCTCATGCCTTCCGCATGAAGCCGGACCGACTCCTTGATGATGAGCGCGCCCGCTCCGCTCGCAGCCAGCGATTCCCCACGTCCCAGCAAAAACAGATTGCGGGCACGCCCAAGTTCCGCCGTCATGTCGAAAACGTGTTCCTTCCATCCGCCCAGGTACGACGCAACCGCGGTGACTGTTTGCTCGAGTTCCGCGCGCGTCTTCACCAGATCGGACCCGCACAAGTACTCCCCAAGCAAATACAGCGCCATCAAAGCCGTCACATAGGTCTTGCACGAAACGGAGAATTCCTTCCCCGCCATAGTGAGCATTAAAGCATCGGCTCCCAACGACAGCGGACTGTCGGCGGCATTGGTCATCCCCACGATGGCTGCCCGGCTCTTGTTTTCTTTAGTCTTGTTTTCTTTGATCTTGCTTTCTTTAAGCGTGTTTTCTTCTATGAGGCGGACGATTTCCGCGCTTCGTCCAGACTGCGAAACCGCTATTATCAGCGTCTGTGGCTCGAGCCAGCGCCCGAGCGAGTGGACTAGTTCCGACGTCTCAACCACGGCCGCCATATAACCAAACGCGTTCAGGCGCAGGAACAGCGGATAGAGAGCATGAAACGATGCTCCCATTCCCGTCAGTACGATGCGTTTGATCCGCCCTTCCCGCAAATGAGTTGCGAGGGCGCCCAACTCCTTCGGAATTTCCAGTCGCTGCACCGTGGCCGACAGGGCTCGCGGCTGATCCAGAATGTCACCAAGATATTGGCCTTCGACGATTTGCAAGGTATTAGTTTCCAACCCTGCCCCCACAGCGCTCGAATCGATGGTGCCAAACCTGCGCCGCGCCGATCAATCCGGCGTCGGCCCCCAAAGACGCCAAGGCGATCTCCACGCGGTCGGCCGGAACCAGCCGGCAATTCTGCCGCATCACCTCGCGCATGCGATCCAGGAAAAGGTGTGCGCTTTTCATTACGCTGCCGCCCAGCACGATGGTTTCGGGCGCGAACAATGTGACCAGATTGGCCAGGCCGAGCCCCAGGTAATGGGCCTCGCGCTCCACCGCGCGTCGCGCCCATTCATCGGAGTCTTGAGCCCGAGCACAGATTTCCCGGGCACTCAGATCGCGATCGCGCTTGCCATATGTGGCGGGCGCATTTTCCCGGAGCCACGCCACCATCGCGGGCCCGGCCGCCAGACTCTCCCAACAGCCGCGCACACCACAGGAACACGGGGGGCCGGAGGGATCGATGATGTGATGCCCAATCTCGGGATGACATCCGTCCAAGCCCCGATAAACTTTGCCATCCAGAATTACGCTGACGCCAATACCCGTTCCCACGGTCACATAAAGAAAGCGCGTTCTCGACTTCCCGGCTCCCCAGTGGAGCTCGCCGAGCGCGGCCGCATCGGCATCGTTTTCCAAAGCTGCCGGTACTCCAAACTCGCGCGACAATATTTCCACCGGATTGCCGCCCTTCCATCCCGGCAGATTGTTCAGGTCTCCCAGGATGCCCGTCCCGCTGTCGAGCGGTCCGGCGCAACCGATCCCAATTCCGTGCAACTCGACCTCGGCCTGTTCCAGGCACTGGCGAAGCAGCATGGCCACCCGCAGCATGGCGTCATCGAAACCACGGCGCACATCGGTCGCACACTCGCTGCTGGCGAGAACATGGCCAGACTGGTCGACCACTCCCACTGCTATTTTAGTGCCGCCAATGTCCACCCCGCCGATCACGTCGCGTCCCACCTTCCAGGATTCCGGTCAGGATTTCCAGCTATTGAAATGTTTCATTAAAACGAATGAATATTGACTCATTTCTCTGCAGGTGTCAAGGCGTGCCCCTGTCAGCGACCCGGCCCGACAAGGCTCCAACATAACGTTCTGCCGATGTAAATGAGCGCTCCGCCTTATGCAGGCTAGTGTCGAAAAAAACTTGACTTAGCACTCACAACGGAATTGACTTAAACAGGAGAGGGCATGAGTAAATCAGGAGTGGCCAACTAACTCCTTATTACACAATATTTTGCAAATAAGTCCTTATCCTGGAATATTTTGCGGGGAAATCCTCGCTAGAATCTTGATTCTAATGGATCGTGGGGGGATAGGGGGATAGCGGGATAGACCGGGTACAGACCCTGCGCATCCCTGACAGAATAGGCGTCTCTCGCCTGCTCCGGACAATCTGCTTCGCGGCCGCCTGCCCCACTCGGACTGGAGTTCGGAGGTCGGAAAGTCAGGGTGAGGATTTTGCAAGGTCAGCGGAGTTGAACGGGATTGGCAGTATCTCGACCGGCACCATCGGACAGGAGTTACCGGATGGGAGCTACTGGATCGGCACTATCCCGGGTCATCAATAATGTGCGTCATTAATAATGCGCATCGTCCATCAACAACCTGAGCTTGCTGGAGCGCGAGGGATGGCGCAACTTGCGTAGCGCTTTAGCCTCGATCTGGCGAATGCGTTCGCGGGTGACGGCAAACATCTGGCCGACCTCTTCGAGCGTGTGCTCGGAACCGTCATCCATGCCAAAGCGCATCCTTAGGATCTTCTCTTCCCGGGGACTGAGAGTGCGCAGCACTTTCGCGGTCCTTTCCTGCAGGTTGCCGTGGATGACCGCATCGGAGGGCGAGACGCCGCTTTGGTCTTCAATCAGGTCGCCGAGATGGGAATCGCCTTCCTCGCCGATGGGCGTCTCGAGCGAGATGGGGACGCGCATGATTTTGAGCACCTTGCGCACTTTGGCCTCGGGGATGTCCATTTGTTTGGCAATCTCGGCCGAGGAGGGTTCGCGGCCCAGAACCTGAACCAGTTGCCGCGAAGTACGGACCAGCTTGTTGACGACTTCGATCATGTGTACGGGAAGGCGGATGGTGCGCGCCTGGTCGGCGATGGCCCGGCTGATGGCCTGGCGAATCCACCAAGTCGCATAGGTGGAAAACTTGTAGCCGCGGCGGTACTCGAACTTGTCGACCGCCTTCATCAGGCCGACATTGCCCTCCTGAATGAGGTCGAGGAACTGCAGCCCGCGGTTGGAATACTTCTTGGCGATCGAAACCACCAGGCGGAGGTTGGACTCGATGAGTTCGTGTTTCGCCTCTTCGGCATCCATCTCGCCCTGAATGATTTCGCGCTGGGTACGGCTGAGCTCGGCGAATGTCATACCGGCATCGCCTTCGAGACGCTTCATGTCGGCGCGATGCTGGCGCTGGGAAGCGCGGTAAGTTTTCTTGAGCTCCTCACCGGCCCGGCTCGCAATTTTCGTTTCCAGAGCGGCGATCTGGCGATCGAGCACGCGCATGATTTCGACGGTCTTGTTGACCCGTTCGGTCAGGCGCTTGCGCTCGGTGGCATTCAGACCGAGGCCGCGGATGAGCCACGACATCCGAATAATTTCGCGTCCGAGTTCGTGCCGGCAGCGGCGGTAAGCGCGCGCGTTCTTTTTCCCTTTCTCCGGGAAGGCTGCCAGCCGTTCCGCCAACCGGCAGGCGGTTTTGTAATGCTTCTGCAGTTGATCGATGCGGCGCATGATCTGCTCGAGACGGCTCTGCAGAACCTCCTCGGTGATCTCTTCCTCATCGAAAACGACAATTTCCTTAATCGAACGAACGCCGCGCTTCAAGTCGTCGCCGAGGCTGAGAAGCTGGTGGATCACAACCGGCGAGCGCGAAAGCGCCTTGAGCATGGAAAGCTGTCCACGCTCAATGCGTTTGGCAATCTCCACTTCCCCTTCGCGGGTGAGCAGAGGCGAGGCGCCCATCTCGCGCAGATAAGCTCGCACGGGATCGCTGCCGGCCTCGGGCGCGCCGGGAGTCAGGTCGAGGTCGACCTCTTCCTCCCCGCCCTTGGCCAAGGCTTGTTCTACCGAGTAGGGCATGTGCAGCTCGCCTTCGGTGAGCACATCAAGGCCGCGGGTGCGAATGGTGGCCAGCATATCGTCGACGTCGTCTTCCGAATGAGGATCGGGTGGCGGGAGGGTACCGATCTCGGTGTCAGCGAGAAAGTCTTCGTCTTTTTTGGCACCGATCAGTTTGTTGATGTCATCCATGGCGACGCGAACTCCCTTTTCGGAGCCCTCCTACATAGGGAGTGCTGCTGATTACGAGTGGCAAAGTCAACCCCAGTCAAGAAACGGGCGCGGCGCGCCGGGCCTCGAATGGCAGCACCAGAGATCCAGCGCGGGTGCTCGCCAGGAAGGCGTGAAACGTCCCGTTCGGTACGGCCGGCCGGGAACGGTGTCGCAGGTGGAACTTACTAGGCAGAAATCTGTACGTACACTAACTCCGGGCTGCAGCGCGAGTTCTGAATGGATTTGATGGTGTCCTCGGCCGTGAACCTTCCCATTACCAGCGCCAGCTTACGGTTGGTGGTGGTCTGGATGGGCGTGCGATCAATGCGCTGGACGTATTCCGAGGCGCGAGCGCCGCTGCGGTTCACTTTTACAATGAACTTCGTGTTTTTCGGGGAGATTGCCGTTTCCATGTTTTCACTCTTTCGCGGTAAAGGGCTAAGGTCGGCGATTGCTCGCTACCCGGTTGAGAAATCCATTCGCTTTTCGGAGCTGCCCCCTGCTGGGAATCATCTCCGCTTCGCCCGGGACGAACCGGCAACCGAGCCCGGCAGGGCGGGCACGATTTTTTGGTCGAAATTCAAAAGTTTCGCGCGTCGTTTCAGCGGCTAAAGAAGCGCACAAGCCGACGAATGCCCGCTTAGGAACTACAGCCAGTGATTCCAGTTTACACCATTTAAGGCACCAGCGGAGAGTTGTTTCGCGGTTGGACCACGATCGGTACGGCGGCGATCAACCGGAAACGCGGGCGTTCGGCGCTAACCTTTGGTGTTGGAGCGTCTCAGGGTACGCCGGTGCGCTCTCTTTTTTCTCTGCTTGTTGGCCATGCGCGCTATCGCGAATTTATTGGTGGAGGCTTCCGGACGCCCCGGAGTTGCGACGGTTGGCTTAGTTTCAGGTACAGTTCTGTCTTGCTCTGCATTGTCCATTCAGTGATTCTCCTTGAGTCGAATTGCCAGACAGCTGATTTTCAGAGAGGCACCGTGCGGCGCGGTTATGCTGGCTCGATCACTTTCGAACTCATCCGCCGGTCGACGCGCAATTGCTCGGCACTGTAGGAATGCCCACAGGTGCTGCATCTCCAATTGGCGTGTGATTTCGCCGGATTTCCCGCCGCCGGGCTGAGCCGATTTTCGCTGGGACGGAACGCCAGCACCAGTTCACCGCCGCACTCAATGCACTCTCGCTTAACCATACTTACATTGGTACCACAATGTGGGGCCCTGTGCCGGATTCAGACGGAAAGGTCAGGACGGGGCAAAGCCCCGCCACCACACAAGTCAGTGGATTTGGGCTACTCCAGGTGCGAGGTTGGGGAACTTCGTGAAGACCGCCGGATCGTGCCCGGGGATGATGAGTCCGGGGCGGGCAGCGATCTGCTTCATGCGATCCTGGGCACGCAGGTTCGATGCGGCGTCGAGGGTGGCCGCGATCGGCACATGCTTTTCCAGATTTTCATACAGGTACATATTGTCGCTGGCGAGGACGACGGTTCCGGCAGTCGTTTGTACACCTACGTATTGTGATTGATAAGTGTGTTTGCCGCCGATGTAGCAGGTTACGCCGGGAATAATCTCCTGGGCGTCGCCCTCTACCAGGCCCACCCGGCCTTGCATATTCAGCTTCACCAGAGTGAGCACGTCGTCTTCGTCGATGCCGCCGTGAGTTTTCTTCGACTGCCACGCTTCTCCAGCGTAGTACTCAAGTTCGTCTTTCTGAATCCAGATGCGAGCGTTGGGAAACAGGTCCATGCCATCAGCGTGATCCCAATGCATGTGCGTGATGATGACATCGGTGATGTCTTCGGGTCTTAGACCAACTCGTTTCAGCGTATCGGAAGGCTTGGTGAAGTCGGTGACATGCCAGTCTTTGAAAAAGCGATCGTGATAAAAACCGGAGTCAATCAGGATGTTGCGACCGTTCCCGCGAAGCAGCCAGATCATCATGGCGATGTCGAGTTTGCGCGCTGGATCAGCGCCCGCAACCAACCCTGAGACAGGGAATCCGGGGATGGTGGCGTAACGGATCGCGTAGACCTGATAGTTGGGTTTTGATTGCGCCGAAACTGTGAGAGCGGTAGCGAGAACGAGGACTAGAGCGATGATTTTCATGGGGCTGAGTGTGATGACCGCCAGTGTACCTCAGAGGTGTCGGGGTATCGCCTGACAGCAGCGTGCCCTTTCAAGACGGTTCCATTTTATGCTTCAAATTCATAGGCACGAACAATGCTTCACGCATCAGGATCCCGGCTTTCTGGATGTGGTGGTGAACAAGAGCGCGAATGTCACACGAATTTACCTGCCTCCGGACGCGAATTGTCTGCTCTCGGTCGCCGACCACTGCCTGCGCAGTCAGAATTACGTGAACGTAATTGTCTGCGATAAGCAGAAGCACCTGCAGTATCTGAATATGGATAAGGCCATTATCCATTGCACGAAGGGCATTGGGATCTGGGATTCGGCCAGCAATGATGAGTCGGGTGAACCGGACGTGGTGATGGCCTTGGCCGGCGACATTCCCACGCAGGAGGCTCTGGCGGCTACGGCGCTTCTGCGCAAAGAGTTCCCTGACCTCAAAATCAGGTTCATCAACGTGGTCGATCTCTTCAAGCTGCAACCGAATACCGAGCATCCGCATGGGCTGTCAGATTGGGATTTCGACTCACTGTTTACCGTTGACAAGCCGGTAATGTTCAACTTCCACGGTTATCCGCAACTGATTCATCGGCTGGCATATCGGCGCACCAACCACAACAACATTCACGTGCGCGGCTACAAGGAAAAAGGCAGCATCAATACGCCGCTGGAGTTGGCGATCGACAACAACATAGATCGCTTCAGCCTGGCAATGGATGTAATCGACAGGGTGCCAAAATTGCAGAGAATTGGCGGACACGCGAAGGAGAGATTCCTGAACCAGCAGATCGAATGCCGCAATTACGCTCACCAGTACGGGATCGACAAGCCGGACGCGAATGACTGGACTTGGCCCTACTGATGGTCACTAGGTCTATGACCGTATGAAGATGTATATCTGTAGATACTCGCGGAAGGAACAAAAGAGCGGCATAGTGCAGGCATGCGAACCTACCATTGGGTGCATGTCAAGCTAACTAAGAAGGAC
>JBAQJU010000093.1:0-1561 GCA_049300475.1 Terriglobales bacterium
AATCGGGATTGTCGACCAGTTGGCGGATGAGCGCCTTGCCGTCCTCGCCCATGCGGTCGACGAGCGCCGCAGGGAAGAAGCAGGGCGTCTCACACAGCGCAAAGGGAACTTCCATGCCGCAACGCGCAGTCAGTTCGCCGCGCATGCGGTCGTATTTGTCCTGGGTGAAGGCGGCGTTGAACGAGTGTCGGTAAGAAGGGATCATGGAATCTTTGGCAATGTATTCGCGGATAGCGTCAAGATCGCGCAGCGATTGTGGCGACCATAGAATGCGCATTACAGCCCAAAGCGATGCTTGGCCTGATCGTGCGGAATGCCCTGGGAGCCATCAAGCTCGGCCAATCCAGTTTCGATTTTGGCCAGAAATACGAGCCGTTCAATGGCATCGTCGATGGTGGCATTTGGCGGCATCGCCTGGAGAGCCTCGATAATGCGGTCGCGGGTAAATGGCTCCTGCATGGCTTCATTGTAAACACATTTCGCGGTAGCTGGAACTACATGCGTAACGACCGATACCCACGAGCCAGTATTCCAAGCAGCTGTTCTTGCCGGCCAACGCTTGGCACTTTGGATCAGTAAACAGAAATCATGGATCGCAAAATTCACACTTGACATTGACGGATAATCCACTACCATATGGTTGTGGATAAATTGGGTACAACGTTTGCGGCTTTGTCCGATCCAACCCGGCGGGCAATGATCGAACGGCTCTCCCATGGGCCTGCCTCTGTGCATGGATTGACGGAACCGTTTGCACTCTCGCAGCAGATGATTTCAAAACATATTGCCTACCTGGTGCGGGCGCGGATTGTGATCAAGAGGAAGCGTGGACGAGAGAGTGTGTGCTCGCTTAGGCCAGCGGCGATCAAAACGGTCAGCGACTGGGCGTTTAGCTATCGCCGATTCTGGGAAGAGAGTTTCGACAAGCTGGAAGTGGTGGTGAATCAAATGAAGAAAGAGGAGGTCAGAGATGACAAAAAGCACGGCTAACGAGACAGAGCGGATGGTTGTCACCAGAGTTTTTGATGCCCCACGCGAGTTGGTTTGGAAGGCGTGGACAGACCCGAAGTACGTGATGCAGTGGTGGGGGCCGAAGGGTTTTACTGCGCCTGTTTGCAAGATGGATTTTCGCGTGGGAGGAAAATCTCTCCTCTGCATGAGAACGCCGGATGGGCAGGAGTGCTGGAATGCGGTTGAATACCACGAGATTGTTCCCCAAGAAAAGATCGTTTCCTCCATCTACTTTTCGGACTCGAAGGGAAACAAGGTTGAGCCCGCGGAATATGGAATAGAACATGAGGCCATAGACGGTGCGTACGACGTGACCATCTTTGAGGATTTCGGAAACGGCCAGACGAAACTCACCCACATTGGAAATGAACCCATGGAGAGCGCGAAAAATAGCTGTCAACTAGAGGGCTGGAACCAGATACTCGATAAAGTTGCCGCAGTTGTTACGAAGCTAGTGCAGGCGAAAGAAGAAGTTGGAGTTTTGATGATCGTCAGGGCTTAAAAAGACCGGGGACCCGTCCCCGGTTTTCCTTGCTGCCTGCGATCAGCC
>JBAQJU010000094.1:0-13436 GCA_049300475.1 Terriglobales bacterium
ATCGTCGTGCTCGACAATCTGCGCGAGGGCGTGCTTGTCCCCGACGTTTACGATCCCGCTCTCAATCCTCTTTATCGCGACGTGCTGGCGCACTACGGCGCGGTGGCCATGCCTTGCCGCATTCAAGCACCCAGAGTTGTTTCTGTGCGCCAACGGTACGCTGAACCTCGAAACCGGGAAATTCGGCCCCTTCGATCCCAGGCATCTGCTCACCAAGGGGTCGAATGTGAAGTACGATGCTTCGGCCGTGGCACCGCAATGGGAGAAGTTCCTGACCGAAGTCATGGGCGGCAAGGAACACATGGTCCGGTATCTTGGACGGGCTTCGGGCTACACCCTGACGGCGGATACCGGGGGACAGTGTTTGTTTGTGCCGCACGGCACGGGGGGCACGGGCAAATCGACATTCTTGAACGTGATGCAAGGGGTAATGGGGGACTATTGCCAGAGCGCAGACCCGGAGATGTTCATGGCGAAACGCGGGGATAGCGGGCAGCCGTTCGAGATGGCCGGACTGGAGGGAGTGCGGGCATTGTTCGCGGTGGAGACGGAAGACAACAAAGAACTGGCTTGCGCCAAAGTCAAACGCATGACGGGGCAAGACCCGGTACGGGCGTGCCACAAGTTCTGCGACCAGTATGAGTTCGTGCCGACCTACAAGATTTGGCTCGCGACCAACGACAAGCCGAGGATGAACGCAACCGATGACGCCATGTGGGATCGCCCCAAGTTGATCCCGTTCGATGTCAGGTTCCGGGGAGAAGCGTCCGAGGTGAAGAATTTAGCCCAGAAACTCCTGGCGGAAGAGGCCAGCGGCATCCTCAATTGGATGGTACGGGGGCACGCAGAGTGGAAAGCTGGGGGGCTCCAGCATCCGGACGAGGTGGTCTACGCGGTCAAGGAGTGGAGGGGAGATGAGGATTACCTCGGCCGTTTCCTTGCGGAACGAACGCTCAAGACCGCCAACCCCCCGGAGTATGTGAGCAAATCCGATTTGTTCGCGGCTTTCAACCGCTGGACAGAGACCGCCAAGGAAGGCGAGGGCCTGAGCGACAAACGGTTCACCGACATGATGAGACGCAAGGGATTCACGGACAAGATTGTAAGACAATCCGGCAAGGCTACACGGGTATGGTTGGGGCTGAAGGCGGCATCCAGTTATTCCGGCGCGAGCCTGGGGGGCTTTGAACAAGTCCCGTGTGGTCCTGAAATCCTGCACTAAGATTACGGTTACGGATTATTACGTGTAACTGGTATTTAGCCCCACATGACGAGGCTATCTAAAACTATATATAAAGATATAGCGGTTACATGTAATTTCCCGTAACGCGTAATGCCAGGTTGTTTGCCGGCCCAGAGAACCAGGCTTGTTCCGTTGAGTGCGGAACCCCTTTGTGCCAACAGGTGGGCCCTTTCACAAGCACTGATCGACACTTCTCGGAAGTTCACCGACTACCAAAGCGCGCAGCCGGACGCCTCACGACTCTATCCTGGCCGACGACGTTGCTCGCCATAAATTCTCGATTCCGATTGCTCGCACGATGAAGTTGCAGGAAATTCAAGAGGCGCACCGCACTGTTGGGCGAGGCGGACTAGGCGGGAAAATCGTGCTGGTTCCTTGAGCCACGAGAGTCGCTATTGCATCTTCGCGTATTCCGCTTTGGCTTCCTTCAGGATGGGGATGCCGAGGTCGGCGTCTTTCCACAGGGCAAAGAAATCCTGATACCCAGCTCTGGATGTTCGTCCCGTGCCTATCCCGTTTTTTAGGGACAAGCTGTGCCGATCCTGTTATGAGGACCAAAACCAGTGGGATTTCAGTATTGAAACTACAGCGCCATTGGATAATTGGGACGAACTTTAGTCCGCCCCGGGAGTATTAGGAATAAGGAAGCCAACAGTAAGGGCCATTTGTGACCGCAGACAGAATCAGTTTCGTGCTGACCAAGAACGTGAGCATCAGCATTGGGTCGGATGGCCATGTGATGCTGCTAGCCGGAGACGATTGCAATTAAATCCAAGACACCAACTTCGGGAGGTTCCTGGTCGCGAAAGTTGCGGGCTTTTAGGTCGCAGGCCCGCAAGCCTTTCTAAACCGCAGACCAGTGTCGCGTCGGCCTTTGCAAAACAATCACCCTCGGTTAGCAGCACCTCGACCTTCCCCGCGATTTACTCTTTAGCCACGCCCCTCGCGCTTCTCTCCAGCAATGGTGCACTACTTCCGATAACGCTGCACCAACTGCGCGTACCGCGGATCCGACCGCAGCGAAGCAAAATACGGGCTCGAATCGAGCACGGCAAAATCGCGGAACCCCATCTCGAATGCTTTTTGCATTGTATCCAGAGCCTTCTCTTTGTCCCCGCGCGCCGCATACACGGCGCCGAGCCAGTAGTAGTTGAGGCCCGAGGGGCGAATCGCCTTTGACATAGCGTCCAGAGCTTTGTTGTAGTCTCCTTGGGCCAAATAGGCTTGGCCTAGCCCCAGATCCGGAAAGGTGCTATTTGGGTCTAATTCCTTCTGGCGCTGAAAGGCCGCAATCGCCTCGGGGTAGCGTTGCTCGAGGATCAACGCGCGACCAAGGTGGTAGTACGGGTTGTAGAATGTGGGCTCCAGACGCAGGGCCTCGCGCGCGGCCTTTTCCGACGCGGCGGCCTCTGGCGGCTGTTCGTAGGCCAACGACCAGGACAGGAGATCCCAGGCATAGGCGTTGTCCGGGGCTAAATCCGTAGCCGTGCGAAACTCTCGCGACGCGCTGACATAGTCGTACTTGTCGGCATCCACCGTTCCGAGCGCCAGGTGAGTTTCGGGTAATCGTGGCTCGATCGCGAGAGCGCGCTGCGCAAATTGCTCAGCTCGTTGCAGATGGGAAGGACTCCCGTCGATGTTACGGTACGTCTGCCCTTCGACCCATGCCAACCCCGCAAGGGCAGGCGCGTAATTCGGGTCCGACTGTAACGCGTCGTCATAGAAACGGCGAGCTTCTTCCAATTTTTCGGGCACATCTGGATGCTTGATTGCCGCTTGACCTCGCAAGTAGGCGTCGTAAGCCTGGGGATTCTCCGTGTAGCGGTGCTGAATCGCCTCTTGCTCCTGGGGAGTGAGCTTGAGGTTGAGCGACTGCGCAATCTTCAGAGCCGATTGTTCCTGCAGCGAGAAGACATCCTTCATTTCCCCTGTAAAGTCATCGGCCCACACCTGAAACCCTGTGCTCGAATCAATCAAATGCACGTTGATCCGCACCTGATCTCCCGCCTTTCGAACGCTGCCCTCAAGCAGATAGCGAACGCCCAGCGCCTTGCCAATCTCGGCTGCACTTTTGTCGGCAGTTTTCAACGCAGCGGCGGAAGAATGCGGGGCCACGTCGATCCCCTGGATCTTCGCGAGCTTGGTCGTGATTTCATCGGTCATTCCGTCGCTGAAATAGGCGCTGTCCGGCTCCGAGCTCAGGTTCTCCAACGGTAGAACCGCGACAGAGGGTTTCGCCGCTGCGGCCCCCGGACGCGCCGGCGAACCTTTCTCGTACCACCCGATCCCTGCAGCCGCGACCAGCAAAATCACCGCGGCAATCGCGAACAACATCCCACGCTTGAATCTCGGTGACAGCTCCGCTTGCGCAATTGTTCGGCCCGACTCCGTGCCGCGCTGTATGCGCTTTAGATCAGCGCGCATCTCGGCAGCGGATTGATACCGCAGCGCCCGGTCCTTTTCCAGCGACTTTTCGAGCACGCGTTCAAACTCGGCCGACAGCGACGGATTCAGCCGCACCGCTGGCGCCGCCGCGCGATTCATGATCCCATCGAAGATCACTCCCGTGCTCTCGCCGCGAAAAGGCAACGTCCCGGTTGCCATCTCGTACAACACGACTCCGAACGAGAAAAGATCCGTCCGCACATCCAGTTCCTTGGCTCTCACCTGTTCGGGCGACATGTAGGCGACGGTGCCAAGCGTCGAGCCCGGACTGGTTAGATGTTCATTTATCGCTCCCGTCATGGTATCGGCAGAGGAGGCCTTGCCAGGAGAAGCCGCCGGCGCGGCCTTCGCCAATCCAAAATCCAGTACCTTGGCATGCCCGCGCTTGGTGACAAAGATATTGGCTGGCTTGATATCGCGATGAACAATGCCCTGAGAGTGCGCCGCGTCCAATCCGTCGGCAATCTCAACGGCAAGCGACAGAACGGTTTCGTTGTCCAGCGGCTTGCCAGAGATCAGATGCTTCAGCGTCACGCCATCCAGAAATTCCATGGCAATGAACGACTGGTCACCGTGCTTGCCAATCTCGTAGATGGTGCAAATATTGGGATGATTGAGAGCCGACGCCGCCCGCGCCTCCCGGCGAAACCGTTCCAGTGCTTGCGCGTCTCCCGACAGTTCCTCGGGCAGGAATTTGAGCGCCACGAAGCGGCCAAGCTCGGTGTCTTCAGCCTTATAGACCACACCCATCCCGCCGCCGCCCAGCTTCTCAACGATTCGATAGTGCGAGATGGTTTCGCCGATCATTCGGAGATCCGTGGTCTTCGGGTCGCTTCATCTTAAGGAGCCGACAGCGTTCAGTCAACGAATGACGGCTCTGGCAGGAGCATGTCGAGCCCAGAACACCTGCTTTATGAAGTTACGAGCAAGGATGGAGTCATCACCGTTGATTGCAGGCTGCACTGGATTGGCGGGGTGCCTGCCTCCGCAGAGAACCCCACGCGCTTCACCGAGCTATTCGACAGCGAAACGAGCCACGGGCTGTACGACCGCCTGCTCATCGGCTACTCGAAGGAGAAATTCAACTACCGGGCATGGCAACCGCCGCCCAAGGACGAAGAGAGTATCGACTACACGGACTATACGACACTGGTAGAGACAGCGCCGTTCGTGGAAACCATCAGCGAAGGCGCACAGAAGGTCTTCGACGATTGGAATCCGGTGGGCGGGGGCAGCCGCGTCAAGCAGAACTGCATCAAGATCGCGCTTATCACCACCATGATGAACCATGAAGACACGGTAACGGAGGAATGCATGCGCTGCGCGATAGGGAATCATGGAATGGCAAATTGAACTCCGCAAGGTCTTCCAGCCGGGCGAAGCCGTCAATGACGAAGCCAAGTGTCGCGTAGCCATCCTCGCCGCGATGGAGGCCGCCGGGGCAAGGGATGCCTACATGAACATCAAGCGCGTGGCGCACGACCGCAAATGGGGCAACAGGTTCGGCGACAGGATCGTCCGGAACGCCATTTCAAACCTCGCAGAAATGGGTGAAATCGTGCCCCAACTAGTCGAGACCGAAGACGGAAAGAAGAAGAGCAAGAGCGTGTTTAAACTTCGGGATTGGGCGGCGGGCGGCGGAAAAAGTGGGGAAAATGGGGAACGTGGGGATTCCCCTTCCACCAATTTCCAGACATTGGTCAATCACTTACAGACATAGTTGATGGATGGGGATTCCCCACTCCCCATTTTTATTAACTATATATGTATGTATCCACACATACTTATAAGAACATGGGGAAAAGGAAAAAGAGAACGCAAACTTCAATATTTGCCCCACACCCAGTTATTATGAAATCTTCCCCGTTTCCCCAATCCTCGTTTTCCGGGCTCATCCCCCCTGATTGAGACTCAGCGTCAATGACCAGCGTTTGAATGCTACGTGCACCCTCAGCAGGAGGACTTACATATGGGTTTAACCGATTCAGAAAGAGAAGAATTCACCCGACTGGATGAAGGGAGTGGCGATGTGGAGATGGTGAGCGGGGCTGCGTGCTCGTGAATCAGCACGATTGTCAGATTGCGAGATCGACCGACGGCATCCGCTGTGACCAAGCAGCCGCAGGACAATTCCAGCTCCCCTATTCTTTGCGGATCGTAACGACATCCTGACGGCTCGTTTTGTCGTTGCCATCGGCAAATCTACGCCCGATTGGGATTTTCAGCAGTCAGCGTTTACACGCCCTAAGAAATCGGCAGGCTTTACCGGCCCCCAAGTATTAACCAGAGAACGGGGTGGCCAGGACATCAGATTTCGTTCATAGTGCTCGGCTGATGAAACCGCAGGCAGCATGCTAGGAACGCCGCCCCGAATAACCTACCTACTAACGAGGTAAACAGCAATGCCCAACTGGGTCGAGAGCGTGTTGTCCATCACCAAAGGCGATCCCTCGGTTGTATGGGATGCCATCCGCAATCATGATCGTTTGCAGAATCCGGAGTTTCCCGACTACGACGACACTGCATTCGATTTCAACCGCTTGATCCCAATGCCTGCGCAACTGCCTATCGGCACGATGTCGGGAATCACCGACGATCATTTGTACCACTGGCACATCACCAACTGGGGCACTAAGTGGAACGCCTGCTACGTTCACTTCTCCCTCAAGCCTGAAGACAAGGATACGGTTCTGGTGTTTAAGACCGCATGGGCACCGCCGGTTCCCATTTTTGAGGCTCTAGCCGAGAAATTCCCGGAGCACGAAATCGTGATCCATTCGGATGAGTACGGAAACCATTTGCATGCAACATTCCACATCAAGAACGGCGAGGTTACGGCGGTAAGAGACGAATGCTTGTGCTTCAGCGACTCCAAATGTGCCGACAACGCGCCCATGATTGGAAAGGAAGATGCCGCATTCAATGTAGAGGAACCGTCTGGCTAAGCAGACCCTATCACGCTGGATGATCCGAAAAGCCGCGACGTCATCGACGTGGCACCGATTAAATCAAAAAGGAGCACTAACAGTGAAACCACTTTATAAAACGACAGCAGTCATCTGGACTGAATCCGATCCTTCGAAAGGCAACTTCAGTTTGATGGACTTGCCAATCTTGGCCGAGTCCGAATACGTCTGGTGCTCGAGCCTGAAATCCGTCCGCGTTGCCGATCCCTCAAAGGACCGGGAATGGAACGACACCGATTTCTTGGCTGAGTAGAGACGGCGATCCGTGTGCGAGCCATGATTAGGCCAATCTGAGAATTGAGAGCCATGTTCAGCAGGATCCCCCGAGCGCCAGATGTCGACCATGAACATGGCCGCAAAGCCCGTTAATGTGTCAATCCGTTCATTTCGCTTGCTGCCCCCGCGATCACTCGGTCAGCCTCGGTTATGTCGGCTTGAAGCTTTTGCTCGCCCTCCTTGGCTTGCTGATCGAGTTGCCGGAAGACGGCTTCCTGAGATTCAGTGGGCCGATCATAGGCTACGTCAATGTCAGCCGCCAGGTACGCGAGGTGATCGCGCAGCTTGGTCTCATAGAGCAAGCTGCCTTCGCTCGATTTCATGGCCATCTGCGCAACGCTGTCGATGTCGCGGTTGAGCGCGGTTAGGGCGCCGGTGGCATTCGTGTCGGTCACGCTGCGGCTGGAGATAGCCGTTAGCAGCTTGTCGCGCGCAGCCAGTGCGCGGTTGATGTCGTTATCCAAAGTATCGAGATCAGAGTGAATCTTGAGATCTAAGTCCAAGCGTGCGGCCAGATCCAGCCGGGTAGCATGCAGCCGTGGATCCAAAGCGACCACAAAGCTCTGTTCCGTCTTTTGCGTGCCGTAGTCAAGTACAACCGAATAGGTCCCAGGCACGACGACCGGACCCTCCACGGAATCTTCCAGCCCGCCGGCGGCGACAGGCGCGTGGTAACCAGTGATCTCGGTGGCATATGGATATCGTAAATTCCACTGGAAGCGATTCATCCCCGGCTCGATCGCACTGAGCTTTGCTTCCTTTTCTCGAATCTGCTGGTCGGTGCTCTCCCCGCTGTGGTCCACTTCGGCTGCAGCATTTTCCTGATGCGTACTGGTCTGCTCCGCAGTCGCTTGCTCTTTGCCCTCTTCTTTCTCCTTTTCCCTTTTCTCCTTTTCGGTTGCGAGGTGGAAATCAATGGTGCGAATCACTTTGCCTTGCGAGTCCGTGAACTGAAGCGTCGCCGGCGTCTTGCCATCATAGTTTTCGGGAATGTGGAAGAAGACGGTGGCGCCGAATGGAGGATTGTCGCCGGCATCGGGAGGACGTCTTTCTTCGGGATCGGGCTCACCGTAATCATGCGTCAGCCAGGCCTGCTGCGGAGCGAATAGGAAAGCAGCGTTGGCATCGGCGGAGGGATTCTTCGTTAACTGCTCCAGCAAACTGAGGTTGTCGAGCACCCAAAAGGCGCGGCCGTGAGTAGCTGCAACTACCTCACCCTGGCGAGTATTGATGGCTAGGTCACGCACCTGTGCGACGGGAAGATTGAGCGTAAGCGGCTGCCAATGCGTGCCCCCGTCAGGGCTGAAATAGACAGTGCTGCGAGTGCCGAGGAAGAGCAGATTGGAGTTCTTGGGATCCTGGCGAATGTCGAAGACAAATTCATCTTCGGGGATGCCGGCGGTGATGGGCGTCCAATGCTGGCCGAGATCGGTTGTGCGAAAAACATAGGGCCGGAAATCGTCCCACATGTAGCGGCGAGCGGTGAGATAGGCGGTCCGTTTATCGGTGTGAGAAGGCTCAATGCAGCTGATCCACGACTCCGGCAGCCCGGGCGGGGTCACGGCCTGCCAATTTTTCCCACCATCCGTCGTAACGTGAGCGAGACCGTCATCGGAGCCTGCCCAAATCAAGTTGCCATCCAAGGGAGATACTGCCAGCGCAGAAACTAAAGGATAGATTTCCGCTCCCGACTGGTCGAGATCGACGGGGCCGCCGCTCGCTTGCTCCGTACTCGGCTGGTTGCGCGTGAGATCAGGAGAGATTCGGGTCCAGGTTGCGCCGTAGTCGGCACTCTTGAATACATATTGGGCGGAGATGAGCATTTCTTTCGGATTCGCCGGAGAAAACAGAATGGGATGCGTCCAGCCGAAACGATATTTGAGCTCGGCGGACGACGCGCCCTCCTGATAAAAAGGCCATGGGCTTACACTTTGGAACTGTTCGGTCTCTCGGTCGTACTTCACGAAGATGCTGTAATAGCCGCTCCCGTAGGTAATCTTTGGATTTCCGGGCTGCGGCACGGAATAGGTGCTCTCGCCGTAGGCTACGCTGTGCCAATCGGCCAGCGGAATCACGCCCTGGCTGCTGGCGCTCGGTCCTTCAAAGGAACCCTCATCCTGCTGCGCACCATAGATGTGATAGGGAAACTGGTCGTCGATGTTGACGTGGTAGAATTGGCCGGTAGGCTGATTGTGTTCGGTGCTCCAGGTCTTGCCGCCATCGGTCGAGACGGTAGCACCGCCGTCGTTCCCCTCAAGTAAAATCCTGGTGTCGTACGGATTGATCCACACGACGTGATTGTCGCCGTGCGGCGTGCGTAGTTTTGTGAACGTTTTCCCGCCATCGTGCGAAACCCAGAGTGCATCAACCTCGGGCGCATAAACAAGGTCAGAATTCTTGGGGTCCACGTAGATCGTCATGTAGTAGAAAGCGCGCTGCCGCACCTTCATTTCGTCGTTGACACGCTTCCACGTGGCGCCTGCGTCATCCGACCGGAACACTCCGCCTTCTTTCGCCTGGATAATCGCGTACACGATGTTTGAGTTGCTCGCGGCTACCGACAGTCCCACGCGTCCCAGAACCATCTGCGGTAAGCCCTGGTTATGCGTGAGATTAGTCCAGTGCGCGCCGCCGTCGGTGCTTTTGTAAATCCCACTGCCTGACCCACCGCTGGTCAGTCCCCAGGGCGTTCGCTGCGCCTGCCACATCGCGGCGTACAACACGTCCGCATGATTCGGATCCATGATCAGGCAGATGGCGCCGGTGTTGTCATCTACAAACAGGATCTTGTTCCACGATTTGCCACCATCCGTCGACTTAAAAACACCACGCTCCGGATCTGGCTTGAACACATGTCCCATGGAACTGGCATATACGACATTGGGATTCTTGGGATCGATAAGAATCGCGCTGATCGAGTGCGTGTCGCGCAGTCCAGCATATTGCCAGCTGTTGCCGGCATCTGTTGATTTGTAAACGCCATCGCCGGGGATCACGTCGCTGCGGATATCAGCTTCTCCGGTGCCGACATAGATGGTGTTGGCATCGGACGGCGCCACCGCCACCGCGCCAATGCTGGAACTGGGTCCCGGCAGCTTGCCATCGGAGATGTTTTTCCACTCGACGCCCTCGTCTGTGCTCCTCCAAACGCCGCCTCCTACCGCTCCGGCATAAAACAGGTTCGGGCTTTCCGGAACGCCGGTGACGGTGACCACGCGCCCGCCGATATACGGGCCCACCGATCGCCATCTGAGTTTACTGATCAGCGCTTGCGAAGACATAGACCCGGAGGTTTGAGATGCCAAGAGTAGCGGAAATAATGCGGCGAACGCGAAAACAACTAACCCACAGACACTCACGAACCCGATGGCGCGTCTCATGATTTCGATACCTCTGATCAAATTTTCCTTCTAAATCTTGCGCGTGTGAATATACACCTCTCTGCCGTGCCCGTGGGTACCGATTGCGCGGGGAGCGAATGGGCATACCGCAAGAATGTAGGCTGCCCCGGGACGCTCGCGAGTGCCCGCTAAAGCTCACACAGGAGGCTCCGCTGGCGCCGCCTTTCTACACTGTGACGCTCGAAGCCCCGGAGGAGTGCTGGCAATAGCGCGGCCAGCGGGCGGCTCCTTGCGGCGAACAGAAAATAGTGAGAAGGCCGAATGAAATCTCGTGCCGCCTCAGCTGTGGGAAGCGTCCAATGACTGGCGGGTTGTATACGCGGCGCCACTGGGCATCTACGGGAATGCCCCACATTATCATCTGTCGGAAAACCATGGGGTGGCTGGGCTGGGCCGGTAAGGCGAGAAGTCGGGCGCGATTTGGACAAACTGATCAAAAGTTCCTCACGAGCCATTTTGCCTGGATGGGATTGAGTTGCAAGCGATTGGAAACAGCCCCCCCGCACGGTTAGGGAACTGCTCACATTCAGGGCTAAATGCCTTGGTCGCGCTGGCCAGCGAGATACTACGCGGCCTTATGTGTCTTCCGCCACTTGGCCCATCTTGCTTTCTGAGCTGCGACAATCCTCTTGCGGGCGGCGAGTGACATCGTTCGCCCCTTGTGAGCAATTGAAACAACCTTAGGTCCTTTGATCCTTGCCCACCGAGCCCGTTGAGGGGCTGCGATGCGTGCACGACCAGCAGCAGAGAGCGTTCTTCTGCCTCGTGTCCCGTTCAATACCGACAGTGCGCGATTGACCAACGGGATGGTTTCGTAAGCCTGATGCACCTGTTGGTGAACGGACTTGCACCGGACATCAGCGATGATTGATGGTGCTAACAGTGAACAGTTTGGAGAATTGTTCCACGTGTTCGTCTCTGCAATAAGACGTAACACGGAAGCTGAATTGACGTGTTGCGACCAGATCGTGGGAAGAGCGACCGAGATTTTCGGGCAGCAGAAACGAAGGCTGAGGGGAAAGCTGCGTTTCGATTGACCACGGCCTTCATTGAGGCCCTAATGCCGAACTCTGCGCCCCACTTGGACTCGGCACTGATCGGACATCAGTCGCAAACCACGGTGCGGGACTAGGGGAACTATGATGACCGCGCATTGAGTCTCTGGACGAAATTGATTCGGAGCTAAACCAAGGACTTGATGAACAGAACAGGTAAAGCACAGCCTTTTCAGAGCTTGGCTATTACGTGTTTACAGTGACTTGGAACGCACGGACGACACCGTAAGTCATTGATAATAACCTTAGGTTAACCGTTTTGTGGGCTTCTGTGTGGGCTGCGAATAATGCAGTGCCCCTACTCCCGCAGCAATCGCCATCGCAGCGTGAGTCTTCGATTCGCTAGGCTAGGCTGAGCATTCCCGGGTAGCTCAGAGGACGGTCGGAGCCAAACTATTTGGGAGTTTTGCCCAGGTTCGCGTCGTCCTGCACGGACTTCGTCGTTGCTGACTTGTCGATCGTCGATTTGATGGACAGACCACATGCAGCCGGCGGATTTGTCATCTGCTTGGCGAATACCCGGTAGCTCGGCCCGTCCGGATGCAACGGCGACCAGTATCCCGACCAGGTCAGCAACGGTTTGTGCTGGACGATGATCTGGTTGAACAGAATCTTCACTCCACATTCCAGATTGTTCTTCGGCTGGAGAATAGTCTTGGCCGGATCGTGCGGCTTTAATGCACGGTCCACTTGCCAATTGAAATCGCAGCCGTAGCGCTTTTGGTCTGCATACGCAAGCTGCAACAATCCTTCCCTACGAATGGCCATTCCTCTCACCTCATCGCGTTTCGCGACTTCCGCCTTGGTGTGAGAGATGCTCGTGTTCGGATTCAGCCCCGCTTCAGCACCCGCAAGTGCCTGGAAGAAGTAAGCCCAAAATGCGCGTTTGTCGGTTTCGCCCATCTCGTGAAATCGCGGGCAGAATCGACGCACGCCCCGGGGGACCTGGGAAGAAAGCATTTCGGACGGCAGGGCGTTCTCGATGATCTGGTCCCATTGTGGGTTCCAGGGCGTTCCACCGAGCTCGACCTTCTTCACATCGATCGGGGTGGGCGGGGCTGACTTGGTGGCCTGCGCATGTGAAGCCGTCGCTATACCCATGAAAAATGTGAGACTCACGATGAACGATGTCTTTAGCGCAGAGGTACTCATGTTTACTGGCGTCCGCTACTAATCGATAGGTTAAATTGCCACTCGCCTCGTGACTGATCAGCTCAGGTCTGACCGCAAAGATCATGCAGGGATCGACGCGATCTTTCCTCGTTCAACACATCTACCTGGTCGAAGGGAAAAGGGCAAGCGGGCCGGCCTTGGTCGGCCAACACAGTCACGCGATCTTGCGGGCTTTTCTTGCCGTCTTTCGCGCGACCCGTGGCTTTTTCCGAGTTGCTGTGGCAGTTGTTCTCCTTTTGGGTGTCGCGTCAATTGGAGATGGCAATTCCAGTTCGGGCTGTTTCGCCGTGCGATGGTGGCCATGGCGTAGCGGTTGGATCCGCGCAGCTTCTGCTTCGATCCGCACTTGATCGTCTTTGCTTTTTTGGCGCTCGTCCTCTAGATATGTCGGAATCGTCTTAGTTGTCATGGCCAGATTGTGGCAGAACTAGCTCCTTCCAAGCTGTCCAATTTTGGCCACTCGGTGACAATTCATGGGTCGCCTTCCCACAAGTGGCGGGTTGGTTCGGCGGGCACGAACGCTCCGATTGGGCAGCTTAGATTCTCAAAACAATCTGAGGAAATGACCAATTGTGAACAGCCACACGATAAAGGAGACACTACTATGCAGGCTTGCTCAGTGCGGCCCCTGAAAACACGGACCGTCCTTTGGGCAGGTAATGCGTCCTCGTCGGGGTCGCAACGCTCGATCTTTCCATAGGTGCGGCGGCGGACCGGCACCCGTCCCCCACAAACAATGGCCAACCACACAAGGCTGACATATCGGTCAAGCCAGCGAAACGGAGCTCATCAAATGGACCTATTCAGATATCGGCACGTTCCCACAATTTTGCTGCTGGCTGCGCTTGCGGGCTGCACTCAACAACAAAACACGCAG
>JBAQJU010000095.1:0-2629 GCA_049300475.1 Terriglobales bacterium
ACAATCCTTTCTGGTGGACCGCCGACGACAAGTTTTTCAATTACGCGCTGGCGCACAAAATGGGCGTGGCGATTCCGCCCACGGTTATCCTGCCGCACCAAAAGCATCCGCCCGACACTACCGACAAGTCGATGCGCAACCTGATCTACCCGCTGAACTGGGAGGAACTCTTCGCCTATGTCGGCTTCCCGGCGTTCCTCAAGCCTTACTCAGGCGGCGGCTGGAAGCACGTCTACAAAATCCACTCTCCGGAAGAGTTCTTTCACCACTACAACCAGACCGGCGATCTCTGCATGACGTTGCAGCACGGAGTGGAATTCGAGGACTATTACCGCTGCTATGTCGTGGGGCAGGAGAAAGTGCACATGATGAAGTACGACCCCAAGGCTCCATTCCACGACCGCTATGTAAAGGGCAATCCCACGCCTCCGCCGAAGTTGAAAGAGCGGATTGAACGGGACGCTCTGTCCTTGTGCCGTGCGCTCGGCTATGACTTGAACACGGTCGAATTTGCCGTGGAAGATGGCGTCCCGTATGCCATCGACTTCATGAATCCCGCGCCCGATGCCGAGGTAACGTCAGTGGGCCAGCAGAACTTCGAGTGGGTGGTGGATGCAGTGGCCGAAATGGCGGTCAAGAAAGCGCTGAGCAACGCGAACCCCGCGAAGGAACTTCGCTGGTCCTCATTCCTCAACGGCGCGAAGTAACCATTCGTATCAGGGATCGCTTTAGCGATGCCGCAAGCTCATTCAATTCAGACGCCCCTTTTAGGGGCTGGGCTAGCTCGCGGCTCGTCGCTCGCAACTCGAAGCTTTCTCCATAAACTCCCCGCCATTTCTGTATACTGATAAGACTTTCACTCGGCCGTTCCCCCGCGCCTGGTGGCCGCGGATACATTGATGAAACCAACTTTCACGCTCGGAATTGAAGAGGAATACCAGACCGTCGATCCCGAAACACGGGATCTGCGCTCGCATATTCACGCCGAGATTATCGAGAAAGGCAAGTTGGTTCTGCAGGAGCGCGTTAAGGCGGAAATGCACCAGTCGGTGGTCGAGGTGGGCACCTCAGTCTGCGCCAATATAAAGGATGCCAAGGTTGAACTGAAGAAGCTGCGCCGCGAAATCATCCGGCTGGCGCGCGAAAATGGCCTTCGGCTGGCCTCGGCTGCGACCCATCCCTTTGCGGACTGGAGATTGCAGGAAGTCACACCAGGCGACCGCTACAAAAACATCGTACAGGACATGCAACTGGTGGCGCGCGCGAATCTTATCTTCGGACTGCACGTGCACGTCGGCGTGGAAGATCGCGAAACGGCGATCCACCTGATGAATCACGCGCGCTATTTTGTGCCGCACCTGCTGGCATTGTCGACCAATTCTCCTTTTTGGCTGGGCATGGACACCGGTCTGAAATCCTATCGCTGCAAGGTTTTCGACAAGTTTCCACGCACCAACATGCCCGATTACTTCCCGAGCTGGGGTGAGTACGAGAATTACATCAAATTGCTGATCAAGACCAACTCCATCGATAACGCGAAAAAAATCTGGTGGGATATCCGGCCTCATCCATTCTTTGACACGCTCGAATTCCGCGTCTGCGATATTCCCATGCGCGTCGAGGAAACCATCGCCCTGGCTGCGCTCATCCAGGCGACGGTCGCCAAGCTGTACAAGCTCTATTCCCAGAACCAGGGCTTCCGGCTCTACCGCAAGTCGCTGCTCATGGAAAACAAGTGGCGCGCGGCGCGCTACGGCATCAACGGAAAACTGATCGACTTCGGCAAGCAGACGGAAGTCCCGGAGCGCGAGTTGATCGAGGAATATCTGAGCTTCGTCGACGATGTGCTGGACGAACTCGATTCGCGCCAGGAGGTCGAATATATCCGCGAGATCATGAAAATGGGCACGGGCGCCGACCGCCAATTGCAGGTGTATCAGAAGACCGGCGACATGAAGGCTGTAGTCGATTACATCATTGAGGAGACAGAGGTGGGCGTCGATGAAGGCGAAGACCAAGCCGATCGCATGCCCACCGCCAAGGCCGTCTAATGAACTTGATAGATACCGATCCACAATCCAACCGACAACTGAATAGCCTGCCTTTTGATCCCGAACTAACGCCCGGCGCGCGCAACGCTGTGCGCGTGTGTCTGCGCGTGGAGCCCGCCGAAAAAGTAACCGTTATCACGGACGAAGCAAGCCTGGAAATCGCGGCCGCCTTGGCGCGCGAACTGGAAGCGGTCGGCAGTCCGTACCGCTCCTGGGTGCTGGAGGATGTGGCATCGCGTCCGCTCGCAGATTTCCCGCAGGTGATCGCCGCCGATCTCGAAACCAGCCAGGTCAGCATCTTCGCCGTGCAGGCGCAGACCAACGAACTCAAGTCGCGCATGCAGATGACCGACATCGTGAACCGCCGTAAGATCCGCCACGCCCACATGGTCAACATCAACAAGCAGATCATGCTGGAAGGCATGCGCGCGGATTTTCTGAAGGTCGACCGGTTGAGCGCAAAGGTAGTCGAGCGAGTGCGCGCGGCCAAACAGATTCGCGCCAGGACCGCTGCCGGCACCGACCTGGTTGCAGACGTGAATCCGAATTATCGCTGGGTGAAGACGAGCGGCATTATC
>JBAQJU010000096.1:0-13288 GCA_049300475.1 Terriglobales bacterium
CAGTCCGGTGAGTGCGAGCACGTCGGTGCTTGTAAACTGGCGCTTCATTTTCGGCACATTGTGTTTCACACAAGTGGTGGAACAAATGTTTGAAACATTCTAGGCGGGAACGGCAGAATCCAATCAACATTGCATCGTTCTGGTTATTGACTATGCGGGTACATTGCGAATCAGCCTGGTTATCCGGATTGGCGCCCAGAACAAAAGCGTGAACCCGGATCATAGGGTCCGGCGAGTTTCAGATCAACGCACACATGCGGAGCCCTTGCCGATTTGTGCGTTTCGCGGTTGGGGCATTACCATTAACGAACACCAACAATTCTGTTATCGGGGATCACGATTTCATGAGTCAACGACTGCACTTTCGCATCGCGGCGCTTGCGCTGCTCGTTTTATTCTCCGCCATATTTGCTTTCTCCCAACAAAAGGAGCGGAATCGCAAGCTGGATACGGTCCAAAAGACGGCTTCGGCGAGCAACGAATCTGCGGCGAAAGACAATAAGGAAGACAAGAACATGGGTGACCCGTTGTTCCGGGGAATGAAGTATCGCTCGATTGGGCCGTATCGAGGTGGACGATCGATTACCGCATCCGGAATTCCCGGCGATCCCACGACCTATTATTTCGGAGCGACAGGCGGCGGTGTTTGGAAATCGACCGACGGCGCGAACACGTGGTCGCCGATTTTTGATCATGACGGATCGCCTGCGATCGGCAGCATCGCCGTCGCCGTCTCCGATCCGAACGTCGTCTATGTAGGCACGGGCGAAGGCTGCCTGCGCGGCAACATCGCACAGGGAGACGGTGTCTGGAAGTCGGCGGACGCGGGGAAGATCTGGAAGAACGTTGGCCTGAAAGATTCGCGCGCGATCGGGAAGGTGATAGTCAATCCGCACAATGCGGACATCGCGTTTGTGGCGGCGCTCGGCCATCCTTATGGGCCGAATGCGGAGCGCGGCGTGTTCCGTACGATGGATGGCGGCAAGACGTGGGAGAAGGTCCTTTATAGGGACGAGAACACAGGCGCGATCGATGTGGCGTTCGATCCGCAGAATCCGAATATTCTGTTTGCCGCATTGTGGGAGGTGCGGAGAACGCCCTGGACGCTGTCAAGCGGTGGCCCGGGCAGCGGAATCTATCGTTCCAGCGATGGCGGCACAACCTGGAAACACCTTGAGGAACACGGCCTGCCAAAGGGACCGTACGGGCGCGTGGGCGTGGCGGTAGCGGCGAATTCCGAGCGCGTGTACACGATCATCGAGGCGAAAGAAGGCGGCGGACTCTATCGCTCCGACGATGGCGGAGAGAGTTGGGAGCGGGTGAATGGCAGCCATGGCCTATATCAACGGGCCTGGTACTACATGCACGTGATTGCCGATCCGCAGGATGCGGACACGGTTTACGTGGCGGATGTGGAATTCTTCAAGTCCACCGACGGCGGTAGAAACTTTAATAAGGTGAAGGTTCCGCACGGCGACAATCACGGGCTCTGGATCGACCCCAAGAACACGAAACGCATGATTGTCTCGAACGACGGGGGTGTCACCGTGAGCCTGGATGGCGGGAAATCCTGGACGCGCGAAGACAATCAGCCGACCGCGCAGTTTTATCACGTGATCACCGACACGCGCACGCCCTACTATGTTTACGGCGCGCAGCAGGACAACTCCAGCGTGGCGATTGCCAGCCGCAGCGATGACGGCGCGATTGGACGCGACAACTGGTATCCGGTAGGTGGTGGGGAAGCGGGATACATCGCGCCCTATCCTCCGGACCCGAACATTGTTTATGCGGGAGATTATCAGGGCAACCTTACGCGCTTCGACCGGCGCACAAATCAGGTCCAGAGTATCGCCGTGTGGCCGGAGTTGACCGACGCCCGTGGCGCGGCGCCGCTCGATCACAGGTTCCAATGGACGGCCCCGATCGTGATTTCTCCGCAGGAGCCCAACACGGTCTACTACGGCGGCGAGCGTATCTTCAAAACTACCGACGGTGGGATGCACTGGGAGGCGATCAGTCCAGACCTGACACGGAATGACAAATCGAAGCAGATTCCTTCGGGCGGCCCGGTCACCGTTGACGATACCGGCACGGAATACTACGACACGGTGTTTTCGATTGCGCCTTCGCCACTGGTCAAAGGTCTGATCTGGGCGGGGACCGACGATGGGTTGATTCAGATCACGCGCGATGAAGGCAAGAACTGGACGAACATTACCCCGAAGGATTTGCCGGAGTGGAGCCGGGTCAGTTTGATTGAGGCGTCTCCGTTTGACGCTGGGACTGCGTACGCGGCAATCGACCGTCATCAAAACGACGACCTCGGAGTCTACATCTATAAAACGACCGATTATGGAGCGACCTGGGCTCGCCTTGGAAACGGGATCCCGGAGGGTGCCTTTGTGCGCGCCGTGCGCGAGGATCCGAAGAGAAAAGGCTTGCTCTATGCCGGTACCGAGCGCGGCATCTATATTTCATTCGACGATGGGGCGCACTGGCGCAGCTTGCAACTGAACCTGCCAAACGTACCGGTCCACGACCTGGTTGCAAAAAGTAATGACTTGGTAGTGGCGACGCATGGGCGCGCGTTCTGGATCCTGGACGACGTCACGCCGCTCCGGCAGTTCGCCGATTCCGTTGCCAACCAGGACATGCACCTCTATGAACCGGCGACCGCATATCGCGTCCACACCGGAGAAGCTCCCCTGCGCCACGTCTTTAACGGGGCGAACCCGCCCAATGGCGCGGTCATTTATTACTACTTTAAGAAGGCACCGAAGGAGGAAGTGAAGATTGAAATTCTGGACGCAAGTGGTATGGTCGTTCGCAGATATTCGAGCAAATGGACCGAACCACTCGAAGAACCGCTCGACCCAGACGACAAAAAACCGGAGAAGCAGATCAAGGTTGAAGATGGTCTAAACCGTTTTGTTTGGGATCTGCATTACGATGAGGCGCACCGCGTTCCGGGCTATTACCTATGGGAATATGGCGAGGGTGCGCATGGTCCCTTGGCGGTGCCCGGGAAGTACCAGGTGCGGCTGACGGTTGACGGCAAGAACGAGACGGCTCCTTTTGAAGTGAAGCTCGATCCCCGAGTTGCGGTCTCGCAGAACGATCTCGAGAAGCAATTTAAGCTGCAGATGGATATCCGTGAGCAGTTGAATCGGGTTTACGATGCGGTGAACCAGATTCAGGACGTGCGCGAACAATTGGACGGCCTCAAAAAGCGCGTCGGGCCGAACGATTCGGCGTTGCTGGACGGTATGGGCACGCTTGACGCAAAGCTGATCGCGGTGCGCGACCCGCTGATTAACTTTCGAATCAGCGCGAGCGAGGATTCACTGGCTTATGTGCCCGGGATCGATGGAAAACTGGCATTTCTCTCGATGGCGGTGGCGGGATTCGCCGACTCCGCGCCCACCGAAGCGGAGTATCAGGAATTTGACAAGCTGAAAAAACAAACGGATGAATCGCTGGCGCGCTGGGAGCAGGTGCAGAAGGTCGACCTCGGGAACTTCCAGAAGCTGGCAGCGGAACAGAATGTGCAATCGATCTATGTGCCTGATGCGAAAAGCGAGCGTGTGATAGGTGGGGACGGCAACGAGTGATTGTGCTCGGTTGCACTTGGACGGGGCCAGGCCCCGTCCCAAAATACGATTAGATAAACATCTCGTCCTGTGGGACGCCCATTCCATTTCTCCCGTGGCGCCGCTTTTGGCCGAGGAAGACTTCCACTCCAGTCGATATGGCCGCCATGAAGCCGTTGACGTGACGCAGTGGAGACACCACGGTTTTATGCACGATCTCGCTCGTCTCCTCGACTTTATCCATGGTGCGATTGAGAAGCTCATCGGCCCGGATTACCTGCAAACGCGTCCGGTCCAGGGCGTCGGTGAGCGTGGCGTCGAAACGGGTAAGCTGATTCTTGATGAGTGCGCTGGATTCCGAAACATCGGTCGTAATCGACTCAATTTTCGGGCGCATTTCGACCAGGAAACTCTGTACCGTCTCCATGGTAGGCAAAGCCTTTTCTTTGACTTCGGTGGCGAGCGCATCCATTTTCGCGGCGCTCTTGCGGACCGAGAGATAAAGAGCCGCCAGAATCAGAGCCTGTAGCACAACCGCGAAGGCAGTCGCTGCGATAAAAATTCTTAGGAGTGTATCGTCCATGGGCTGCTCCTCGATAGGCGGATATTACGGATTCTTTTGCGGCTCGGCTGCGTTAGCGGTCGTTTCGTTATAAGCCTGACGCCCAGCCTCGTAGGCGTTGCGGAACTGTTCCTTCTGCTGGTTGATTACGTCGCGTCCGCGGTCTACCCAATCATTGGCCTGTTCGCGTGCCCGGCGAGCCTGTTGACGCGCACGGTCAGCGCTCTCCTGCGCTTTGGAGCGGATTACGTCCCGCATCTCGTCGCCCGACTTGGGTGCATAGAGCACACCCACTGCGGCTCCAACCCCGAGACCCGCAAGAAACCACAAAAAACTGTTGCCGTCACGATCCGCCATCACTGCCTCCCCGATACTGTTAATTGTTCCAACATGGATTCGCCCCTGTTCGGATGGTAGCACTCCGATATGTGAAAGACAATTCAGCGCGTTCCGCTACGACCCCAGATACAACGCGGCATCCAGCGATGGATGGATGTGTTGCTGGCCCGAGGGGTTGCCGTCGCGGCGGTAAAGAAACTCTTGTGCAGGGCGCGCCAAAGGCGGACAATGAGGCGTTTCCAGGAGGCAATGTTTGTCCGATCGCAAATACCGCCAGCGGGGATACCAGGATTCCGGTCATGAAGCGCAGAAGAAGGTGGAAAAGCCCGCGGCGGCCAAGAAAGAAAATACCTTCGGACCGCGGCCGATTAATATGCCGGGGACGCGAACGGTTTCCCGCTGTGCCGAGTGCGGAGCGCTGTTGCAGAATCTGAGCGAGCCTCTTGGGCAATGTCCCAAGTGCCGATTCGACCTGCACGCCTGCAAGCAATGCGAACACTTCGATCCTTCCAGCCGCTTTGAATGCAATCAGCCAATTCCTGAAAGAATCTCACCCAAGGACAAACGAAACGACTGCTCGTTTTATTCCATCCGCGTGATGATCGAAAAGGAAACGTCGAGCAAGCCGGCGCAGCGTCCCAATGACGCGCGGCAGGCCTTCGAGAATTTGTTCAAGAAGTGAGAACTAATGAAATTGTGCACTGCTACCCTCCTGCCAGCCACTCGGCTTTGCGGGCGCTGGGGCTACGATGGACAGATGCGTAAATCGGAACGATTGCAAGTCGAAGCCAGCGTCCGCAAGCCGTGCTCTTGCCTTCGCAACAACCTCGTCAGTGAGAGCCTCTCGACTTGCTAGGAGATTTCCACTGGTGCAACCATTCAAGGTCAACCGTGTACAGCAAAGCAGCACAAACGCGGGGATTTCGTTGTAGTTGCGAGCGGAATAAAGGGCACGGGAGACGTTGCGGATCTCGGCGCTTCCCGAGAATCCGAAAACCGCAGTGGCACCATCTACGAGAGCGACTCCGCGGTTTTCGAAGCTGACCATTGTGGGGCGCTTGTCCACGATGACCATTTTCTCAACGCCTGCCCGGACCCGATGCTGGCCCGCGTCCAACTCGCGCACCAAACAGCCTTTTCTATACATGAGTCCGGCTTGATATTGCAGAAGCGTTACGGTCGTCGGATTGCCCACGTATCGGCGAGTACCTATGAGACCCAGGAGTATCGCCCAGGCAATGAATGCAGCCACCTCCATGATCTAATTGGCTCCCGACATCGTGGGTGGCCGCACGAATTGCGACCAAACCTCGGTAATTTCCAGCTGCGATAGCCTCATGCCCACCCTGTTTAACGCCTTGTTGGCAGCCGCCTCGATGTCGCTGGCAATTTTTCCGCGACCCTCCGGCGCAGCGTCCGCTATGCTATTGGATACGGTCTCCCGGAGCGCGTCGCGGACAATGGCAATCGATTCGTTGACCTGATCCTTCAGAGCTGTACATGCCGTGAATGGGTTATCAACCCTCAGTTCGGCGCCCAGGCTGATTACCGAAGGAGCCTTTAGCGCATCGTGGTACAAGAGTCGCTCGATGACGAAGGGCTGAGGCCTCATGTCAACCACTACTACCTGTTCTTTCGGAGTGTACACCTCGTAAGAGCCGGGCCCGAGTTCGCCGGCGAAAGTTCCGGATTTGTAGTGAACGCCGCGTTGGTAGTCCATGATGAAGACGCGCTTTGTCTTGCGCAGGCGAATGCGCATAAACAATAGTCCCGCGATCCCAGCTAGGAAAACTACGAGCGCGATGGTTTCGCCCCAATCCATCTCGGTGCTTAAGTTATATTTGCGCTATGCAATCCTTGCAAATAAGACGCGCAAAGCCTCTCCCCGCCACGCTATGGTTTCTGCGTTGGCCGCAGCAATATTTCGCTCACGAACGACCGCTGCGTCTGCGTCACAAGCATAGCCACCGCGTGTGCCACGTCGCTCGGCTGCAGCATCTTTTCGGCATCCTTGCCAGTGTGCGGGTTGAACTCTGTATGGACCGATCCTGGACAGATGACCGAGACGCGGATATTATGCACGCGCAGCTCTTCCGCCACTGAATAGCTCAAGCCGTTCAGTCCCCACTTCGATGCGGAATAGGCAGCTCCGTTCGGAATGGGATTCTTGCCGGCGAGTGACGAGATGTTGATGATGTGTCCACCGCGGGCGCGGACCATGAGCGGCGCGAATTCTCGGATCATGTAGTAAACCCCTCGCAGATTGGTGTTGACGATCTTGTCCCAGGCGTCGGGTGAAAGGTCATGAAGCGCGCCTTGTGGACCCCGGATTCCGGCGTTATTGACCAGGATGTCGAGGCGGTCGAAGGTGCGCTCCACCTGCTCTGCGAGCGATTCCACGGCGCGCAGATCGGCGACATCACATTCGATGACGGTGCTCTGGTGGCCGCTGTCTTGAATGGTCGCCGCGGTGTGTTCGAGCGCGGCGCGCGTGCGTCCGCAGAGAATGGCGCGTGCACCCAGCGCGGCCAGCTGGCTGGCGATGGCCGCGCCAATGCCGCGTCCAGCGCCGGTGATGACCGCGACTTGTCCTGATAGCGGCAACTGCGAGGCGTCTAGGCTCACGATGGACTCCTTGGAGAATAGTATTCCAACTCGGATGAGTAGTCGCTTGGTAGATCGTTGTCGATTGTGAAATCGGTGTCCATTGTGCATTACCGGTGGCGGGGCGGGAATCCATTCCCCCGCAATTTTTTTGGCATCCAAGTTGCCTGGAAGGGATTGAGAGCGCAACTTGCTTGCCTAAGGCGCACTACATCCTTATAATCCGCTCACCGGAATAATCCTGAAGCCGCGCTGATCGTGCATGCGGCCAAGGATTTGCGGGAGTATTCCATGGATAAGAGTTGAGCAATCGTTTATCGGAGAACCCGGCTTCGAAATCATCGCCGGGCAGCACGTGAATCCAGCTTTCCCGAAGAGTCAAGGAGCAACAGGAATGAAGAAAATCGTTCTTGCGATGTTGCTGGTAGCCGCAGTTACCACCGTCGCGCAAACCGGTGCGGCGCCAACCCAAACCACGCCGCCGCAAACCGCGTCGCATGCCGCGCCGCAGAAGAAAGAGATTAAGGATCCGGCCGAATATAACGCCTATGTCGGAGCTGTGGAACAAAAGGATCCAGCCGCGAAAGTCAGCGGCTTGGAGGCATTTCTAACGCAGTATCCCAATAGCGTGATGAAAGAGGACGCTCTGGAACTTCTGATGGGCGCGTACGAGCAGACCGGGAACGCGGCCAAGACGCAGGAGACGGCGAAAAAAGTTCTCCAGGCCAATCCTTGCAACCTGCGGGCGCTGGCGCTGCTGGCCTATACCAAGCGCGCAGCCGCGGAGGCTGGGGGCGCAGGTGCCGCGCAGAATCTGACGGAAGCTGGCGAGTACGGCGACAAGGGTTTGCAATGCCTGGAGACGGCGCCCAAGCCCGAAGGCACTACGGATGCCGATTTCCAGAAGCTGAAAGCGCAGACCTCCGATATTTTCAATGGTGCGGCTGGCATGGCGGCATACCAGGCCAAGAACTATCCCAAAGCACAGCAGGATTTGGCCGCAGCGGTTGCAGGCGACCCTCCTGATGCCAGCAGTTTGCGAGACGTTTATCCGCTGGCTCTGGCGTATCTCACCCCGCCGATGTGTCCGACGCAAGCTCCCGCTGCGGGGGGCGGCAGCCCATCCCCGGCTCCTGCAGCATGCTCGGGCCCAGAGCAGGAGACCGCCGGACTGTTCTATATCGCACGGGCCGCCGATCTCGCGCAGGGCGCCGGGAAAACTCAGATCGCGAAGTTTGGTCAGAGCAGATACGACAAGTTCCATGGCAGCGACGACGGCTGGAGTGATCTGATGGCCAAGGCGGCTACAGCGACGACACCAGCGGGCATCTCGATCACGCAATACGTTCCGCCCACACCGGCACAACAATGTACCGACCTGCTGAAGACCAAGAAAGTTGAGGAAATGGCCTTTGCGGAGTGGGAGTTGTGCCTGTCCGAGGGCGCCCCGGCAGACGCCGAGAAGGTGTGGAGCACGCTGAAAGGGAAGCCGTTGCAGATGCAGGCGCACATCATCAGCATCGACACCACGGGCAAAGCCACCCGCCTGCAACTGGCGGGTAGCGAAGACGACATCGAGGCCAAGAAAGCCGACATCGATCTGACGATGACCGCTGTGATCCCGAAGAAAGACATGCCGAAGGAGGATACTGACTTTCAGTTCCAGGGAACGCCGGAATCGTACACGCCGAAGCCCTTCATGATGACGATGGACGATGGGGCGTTGCTGGTGAAAGCGCCGCCGAAGCGAACCGTCCACAAGAAACCGGCGCGCTAAGATCTGCGCCCGGAAAGAGCAAGAGATTCGGGTTACAAAACATCAGGGCGTGCCCTTTGGGCCCGCCCTTTTTTCTGCTGATCTTCAGTATATTGTGTGTGTCTTGTTGCGGGGTTGAGTTGCGGCCTTAAAACTAGCGAACCTGTTTCCTTTCCAGTGTCGAGAGTGGACGCGCGCTCCGGGGCGGACGCTTGGCGCCAGCGCGCAATTGGCGAACATCAATCTTGAGTTCCTCCATGGTGCGGCTCAGGGTATTTCTGTGCATGCCCAGTTCACGCGCGGACTTGCACTGATTGCCGCGGTTTTCTTCCAGCACGGTTACGATGAAGCGCTTCTTGAATTCGCGGACTGCTTCCGAATAGAGAATATTGCTTTTGTACATCTGGAGAATAAGTGCTTCCAGTTGGTCTTTCACGCGCCGCCTCTTTTCCGCACCTTACAACCTAGAAGAACTCCAACCAGAAAAAGCCTACTTGGGCGGCTCCGCGGGCTTCGGAGGATTGGCCTCCGTTGCCGCCGGCGCATGCCGCAAGTAATCCAGTCCCTGGTAGAAGCGTTGGCGCAATTCTGACGGTGCGAGCCAGACCGCAGCCCTTCCGCCTACCAGGAAATAGGGAGCCAATTGGGACTCCGCCAGCCACTTGGCGGAGGGTGCGAACGCGGCCATGGCGATGAGCACGATCGCTACCACCAAAGCCCCACGCAACAGGCCCAGAACAGCTCCCAGAATCCGATCAATCGTGCTTAAGCCGGCTTTCTTCATCAACCAGCGCGCGATCCTGCCAGCAAAACCGGCAAGAATCAGAACCGCAAAAAAGATGATCAGGAAACCGGCTATTTCACCAACCCATGTCGACTTCAAATGAGGCGCGAACCAGTTCGCCAGGCGCTGATACTGCCAGGCTGCCAGCAGATATCCGATGACCAGGCCAGCCAGATGAAAAGCTTCATGGAAGAAGCCCTCGATGGCTGCCCCAATCACAGAAAAAGCCAAGAATGCCAGGATGATCCAGTCCGCAAGGCTCATATTTCACGACAATGTTCCACGACCGTGATGCCAGCGCGGCTGCTAGATCTCCAACTCGCGTCCCGTCAACTGACGATACGCCCCGAGGTACTTTTCGCTCGTCCGCAACGCAACCTCTTGAGGGAGGGCAGGCGCCGGCGGTTGTTTGTTCCAGCGGATTTCTTCGAGGTAATTCCTTACATACTGCTTGTCGTACGAATTCTGCGCTTTGCCCGGTTGGTAGGTGTCGGCCGGCCAGAAGCGTGAGGAATCCGGTGTGAGTACTTCGTCCGCCAGAGTAATGCCCTGGGCGGTCATGCCAAATTCAAACTTGGTGTCGGCGATCAGAATGCCGCGCTCGCGCGCATAGTCGGCGGCCTTTTTGTAGACGCGCAACGTAAGGTCGCGGAGCTCGTGGCTCAGTTTGGGATCGACCAGTTTGCACATCTCTTCGAAAGAAATGTTGATGTCGTGCCCGGTGGTGGCCTTGGTGGCGGGCGTAAAGATCGGCTCCGGGAGTTGGTCGGACTCTTTCAGCCCCGCTGGCAGCGTGATGCCGCAGACCGTGCCAGTCGACTTATATTCCTTCCAGCCTGAACCCGAGAGGTAGCCCCGTGCCACGCATTCCACGGGAAACATCTCGGCGCGCATCACCATCATGGAGCGCCCACGGAGTTCGTCGGCATGCTTGCGGACGGCTTGCGGATAGCGATTCACATCCGCGGTGATGAAATGGTTGGGCACGATGTCCTTGAGAAAGTCGAACCAGAACAGCGAGATCTGGGTCAGGACGCGGCCCTTGTGCGGAATGCCGGTAGCCAGTATGTAGTCGAAGGCGGAAATGCGGTCGGTGGCAACAAAGAGCAGGTGGTCGCGGTCAAGGTTATACACATCTCGCACCTTGCCGCTGGCAAATAGCTCGAGATCGGTATAGTCGGTTTGGAGCAGAACGGAATCGAGGATGTCGGGGCTCATTGATTAATCCTACCGAGAGAAAACTGTCGCGTATTCTAATCGCGGCAGGAAATTTGTCAACGCTTTCGATCACACGCTCCGGGTCGCATCGCACCCCAGCGGAAGGAAAAGAGTTGACAGTTCCAGAATACGCCAGAAGGCTTGTCCATAGCTGGGTTTAGTGGCATCGTAATGTGGAAAAACTGAGGAAGACTCTGGAAAAAAGGAAGATGTTCTCCACCCTGCAAGAAGCTGAAAACCGGGGATGTGTCAACTGCCCTCGGGTTTTCAGCACTTTTGATTACGCCCCGTGTAGGTCTCTCTGTTTCAAGACTGACTGGGCTAGTTGCGGGCAGCATTGAACACACGGATGAGCTCCGAGACGTGTGCGCGCGATAGAGATGACATATGGCGTGCCGGAAACGACTAACTCACGAGCCCCGGTCACCCGGACCTAGGTTTGGGCCAGGGCAGGATACGCCTGAGATGTTCAATCTCTAAGAAAAAGCCCAGAACAGCCTGAAAGTAGCTGCGCTTGCCCGATGAGAGCATGGCCAGCGACTTGATCACTGACTCTGGAGCTGCCCACCCTGCACCTCAAAGCTTGTTTTTTCGCGGACGACAATCAAGTCAGGGTCCACTTTTGGATCTGGCTCGGACGAAAAGGACGCCGTGTGGATGTAACGGCCAAGAAGAACAATTCTGCTCTTCGCCAGTTCCGTCTTTGCGCGATCAGAATACGTCAACAGGTAGCTTATGTCCGCTCCACCTGGAGTGCGGATAAACGTTCGCAGTTCCCGGACTTGATGTTCTGGCAGTCGAGTTGAGTCAGACTTGTACTTCAAGCGGAAGCTCCTGTCGGCAGACATGACATCGGCCCGAATTTCGACTGGTACACCGAGGTCATGCGAAACGGACGCGGCTGCGACTTGCCAGGAAGATGGTCCGGCGGTTTGTTTTTGAGACGCACTGACGACAATCTGCAACTCTCCGTTGGGCTGTAAGCCGATCGATTGCACAGTTAAGCCAGTGACTCCGACCGGAGAAAGCAACGATGTCAGCGCAGCCGGAGTGGTCTCCTGGGCCTTAGCAATGGCCGCAGCTGTGGACGGGGGCTTCGGCTTGGGAGCGGTTTGCTGGACCACGCCACCGCCCAGGTAGTCCTTGCTTTCGACCGGATTTAGGTGCTCCTTCTTGGCTAACTGGAGCTGCTGAAGGTCAAGTCGAACCGGGCGTCCGATCACAGTAGTGAGTTCGCTCTGCAGCGTTTGTACTTCCTGCGGTTCTATGAAACGCGAGGTCTGCACCACGGCGGAAACGGCGATGTGATCCTTGGCAACTTGCAGCTCAACGCTGTCCAACTCGCGATCTTCAGATTTGGGAAGCCGTTTTCTCAGCAGATTTGAGACCTCGCTTCGGAGTTGCACCTCTTCAGCGGCGCTTCGTAGCGTCTTCATGAGAGGGATGGACAGCCCCAGAAGCACCAGAACAGCGATTGCGATTCGGTGGCGGGCAATAAAGTGCTGCCGGTCGGTGCCTGCAATCTGAGGGCGAACGCCGATGAGGAGGAACACCAGTCCGGCACTCAGGACAATTGCCGCAAAGTTGGTAAGGAACAGCATGAAAGAACCGCTGGCAATGGGCCACTGCGCGGTGCCGATGCCATATCCGACGGTCGCCAAGGGCGGGATGAGGGCGGTGGCGATAGCAACTCCCGGCAGAATGGTCATGGCGGTTTTGCGCGATCCCAAGGCAAGAGTCCCCGCGATTCCGGAGAAAAAGGCGATCAACAAGTCCATGAGGTTGGGATTGGTGCGTGCGAGGATTTCAGGCGTCGCCTCCCGCAAAGGAGAAATCCGCGTGGCCAGGAAGGCAATGATTATGGCCTCGGCGACGCTCAAGCCCACATTACGCACCCGCCTTCTTGCCAATGTCCCAGTCGGCAGTCGTCAGCGCAAATCCGCAAGCGAGAATAGGTCCCATGAGCGGCGAGATCAGCATCGCTCCGATGATTACCGCTGGACTATTTAGGAGCAAACCGAGGAGCGCAATCAGGCAAGCGAGGACCAGCATCGCGAAATAGACAACATCGAACTGCCGGCTCTCGTCGGCGTCCTGGTAAATCTGGGCAGCCGGCCGGAACAGTTCGCGCCAACAGGATGCGGACCAACGGGTCATCGATTTATGCTCCTCCCTGATCGGGCGCGGAACGATGGTTAAGCTTGCCCGAATTAAGATCGGCTTCGTCAATCATCTTGGACGCGGTGCTGGCGGATACCCAGCCATCGTGCATCGCTTGTTCGATCGCACTTTGCTCCGCCACATTCAGTCGTGACCGCGCGAACTGAAACTCTTCGGAGAGGCGGTCCTGGTTTTCGCCGATAATGGAATCGACGGCAGCATTCTCCATTTGCATTCTAGCCTCGAGCTCATCATGCAGCTGTTCGTACACC
>JBAQJU010000097.1:0-15154 GCA_049300475.1 Terriglobales bacterium
GCTCAGGATGACACGCTGGGAATTTTGCGATCAACGTCTGCCGCCGGTGATGGGGAGAAGCAGGCGCATGAGCTGAATTACAGCCGGGCCGACGGTGACAAAGATCAGAGAGGGCATCACGAACAGAACGAGGGGAATGATCATTTTGACGGTGGTCTTGGCGGCCTGTTCTTCGGCGCGCTGGCGGCGCTCGGTGCGCAACGAATCGGAGTGAACGCGCAGGGCCTGGGCCACACTGGTTCCGAAGCGATCGGTCTGAATGAGGGTGCCTACGAGTGAGCGCACGTCCTCGACACCGGTGCGCGCGGCCAGATTGCGCAGCGCCTCGACGCGGGGCTTGCCGGCGCGCGTTTCGAGGTCGAAGAGACGGAGTTCATCGCTGAGTTCGGGATGGGCGTGGCTGAGGTCGGCGCCGACGCGAGACATAGCCTGATCGAGGGGAAGGCCGGCCTCGACGCAGATTACGGTCAGGTCGAGCGCGTCCGGGAGCCCGAGGCGAATACGCAACTGGCGCTCCTTCATTTTGCGCTTGAGCAGAAAACGGGGAATAAAAAAGCCGAAGGCGAACACGCCAAGTAAGAGGAGGGGTGAGTTGAATCCTGAAATCAGGATGACGGAGATGACGGCGAGGGCGGCGCACAGGACGCGAAGGCCACGGTAGATGGTGACGTGCTGGGCGTCACGATATCCGGCTTGAATTAGCCAGGCGCGCGTTTTGGAGACGTTGGTGGGAGAGACTGGCAGGGCGCGGCTCAGCGGATCGAGGGCCTGCTGGAAGCGCTCGCGCATGGGCTGCTTGGGCTGCACTTTGGTGGGCTGCCAGCCGATCTCGCGCAGGCGGGAGCCAAGAACCGAGGAGGGAGCGACCGTGGCCGCTCCAAAGGCGAAGACCACCACCGCGATGGTAAGGAAGACGAGGATGGCGAGGACGATGGCCATGACTCAGACCCGAATCCGGATGATTTTTCGTATGACGAAATATCCCAAAGTCTGCAGAGTAATGCCGGCGACGATCAAGGTGTGTCCGAGCGGGTCCGCAAACAGGGGATGAATAAAGCCGGGGTTGAGGACTTGCATGAACACCACGATGGTAGGCGGCAGAGCCATGAGCAGGAACATGGTGAGGCGGCCTTGTGCGGTGTGGACGCGGACCTGACGGAGAATTTTGAAGCGTTCACGGATCACGTAAGACAAGTTGTCGAGAATCTCGGCAAGGTTGCCGCCGGTTTCGCGTTGCAACATGACGGCCGTCACGAAGAATTTTACGTCGACCAGAGGGACCCTCTCGGTGAGGTTGATGAGGGCGTCGCGTACTGGGAGTCCGAATTTCTGTTCTTCGTAAAGCTGACGGAATTCGCCGGCCACAGGTTCGGCGAGTTCACTGGCAATCATTTCGAGCGCGGTGGTAAAGGCATGGCCGGCGCGCACGGCGCGGGAAAGAGTGTCGATGGCTTCGGGGAACTTCTCCTCAAACTTCTGGAAGCGCCGGGAGCGCATGTGCGAGGCATAAGCGTAGGGAACGAAGAAGCCAAGCAAGGCGCCCGCCCAGCCGAAGATCACGTTGCGTCCGCCGATGTAAGCAATGACGCCGAGGACCAGTGAAGACGCGCCGCAGAGCATCAGGAAGTTTCCTGCCCGAATGTCGACGTTACCCTGGGCGAGCATTTTTTGCAGAAGGGAGACGCGTTCAGAGCGGCGCAGCAGGGTGTCGAATGCCGGGATCCGGCTGAGCATTTCATCGCGCAGAAGCGCGAGCTCGAGCGGGGCGCGATCGGCGGCTTTGTCAACGTTGGCGAGGCGATCGCGAAGAATACGGGACTGAGCGGTGCGCTCATCGAGTAGCCCTAGGCCGGCAAAAGCGGCGACCGTAATGATCACAAAAGCCAGCAAGGCGACCACAAACGGCATCATCGGCTAGACCTCCAACCGGGACTCGAAAAGCGTGGGACTGAGGCGGCAGCCCGCGGTAGCGAGGCGCTCGGCAAAATGAGGGGGACAGCCGGTGGCGTGGAAGACGCCGCGAACGTGTCCAGTTTCGTCAATTCCGCTGCGCTCGAACACGAAGACGTCCTGCATGACGATCATGTCATTATCCATGCCGGTGATTTCGGAGATGGTGAGCACTTTGCGGGAGCCGTCGGCCAGGCGCGCAATCTGGACCACGGCGTGGATGGCGTTCGCAACCTGCTGGCGGATGGCGCGCTCGGGAATGTTGAGGTTGGCCATGGAGACCATGTTCTCGACGCGGTTCAGCGCATCGCGCGGGGAGTTGGCGTGGACGGTGGTCAGCGAACCTTCGTGGCCGGTATTCATGGCCTGAAGCATGTCAAAGGCTTCTTCGCCGCGCACCTCGCCCACCACGATGCGGTCGGGACGCATACGAAGACTATTGATGACAAGTTGACGCATGCGCACTGAGCCCTTGCCTTCGATGTTGGGGGGGCGGGTTTCGAGGCGCACGACGTGCTCCTGCTTGAGCTGCAATTCGGCGGCGTCCTCGATGGTGACGATGCGCTCGGAATTCGGAATATATCCGGAGAGGACGTTAAGCAGAGTCGTCTTTCCGGCGCCAGTTCCACCGGAGATGAGGAGATTCAGGCGTCCCTTGACCATGGCCGAGAGCAGTTCGAGCATGGAGTCGGTGAGAGTTTTATTTTCGAGCATGTTGCGCGCAGTGATGGGATCGCGGCCAAAGCGGCGAATGGAAAGGCAGGCTCCATCTAGTGCGAGCGGAGGAATGATGGCGTTGACGCGCGAGCCATCCTGAAGACGGGCGTCGACCATGGGGGAAGACTCGTCGACGCGGCGCCCGATGCGGGAGACGATGCGGTCGATGATCTGCATCAGGTGCTGGTTGTCCTTGAAGGACAAGCCCGTAATCTCAAGTTTGCCGGCGCGTTCGACGTACACGCGGTCGAAGCGATTGACGAGGATATCGGAGACGCTGGGATCCTTGAGGAGGGGTTCGAGCGGACCGAGACCGAAGATTTCGTCGAGGATCTCGCGGGAGAGGCGCTCGCGCTCGGCGAAACTGAGGGGAACGGCTTCGCTGTTGACCGAGTTACGGATCAGAACGAGAACTTCCTCGCGCGCGGCATCGCCGGTAGATCGTCCGAGTTTCTCAAGGTCAAGACGATCGAGGATCTTGCGATGCAGGTCGGCCTTGACCTGCTGGTATTCGCCCGGATTCCTCTCGAAAGCTTGCACGTTTGCCATAGGTGTCAGACCGTCTTAAACAGCGACCAGGCGCGCCGTTTCACGTCCAGATCGTCTTTCGTCAAATGTTGCGCCAGGCCGGCAATGGAACGGGACATTTCGGTGTTTCCGGCCTGCATGACGGGGATGCCCCGATCGATGGCCGCGGAGACTGCGAAGTATTGGTTGGGAATCCTCCACAGCACCGGAGCGCCGATTGCAGACTCGGTTTCGACTTCATTGAAGCCCCCAACTTTGCGGTACCGGTTCAGCACCAGCGCAAAACGATCCCGAGAGCCGTTTTCACCGAGATACTGCGCAACCCGTCCGGCGCTCCACAGGGAAGCGACATCGGCGTGGGCGATGAGCAAAATCTTGTCCGACAAGTTGCCAACCAGGCGGGTGACGCTGTCGAGGCGGGAGGAAGCGTCCACGACGACGTAGTGGAACATTCCGGCGATCATGTCGAAGAGGCGGGCGAAGTCGGAAGCAGCGGGCTCAAGGGCGACCGGTGCGCTCGCTCCCGCCAGGATTTGCAGACCGCGATCGTAACGAATCATGAAGCTCTCGAGCAGGGACGAATCCAGACGGTGCAGGTTGGTGACGGCATCGGAGATGGTAAAGGCGGGCTTCAAATTGAGATGGAGAGCGCAATGCCCGAGCGGGGCAAGATCGACCAGCGCTGTGCTGGGATGAATCGATTGCAAAGCGAGCGCTAGATTGACGGCGACCGTGGTCGCGCCGCTGCCGCCCTTGGCGTTGACGATGGTGAAGACCTTGCCGCGCGAAGTTTCGCGTCCCGGCTTGCGCCGGGTAGCCGTAAGGCGAACGAATGCCTCGAGCAGATCGGTGGTCGTCGTCGGCCGCTCGATGTATTCGCGCACTCCGGCCCGCATGGCGCTCACAATCAGCTGAGGCTGAGTCATGGGGCCGACCACAAAAACGGCCGCGGAGGGAAGTTCCTGATGGATCAACTCGACGGCGCGCAGGGCGCCAGGAATGCCATCAAGGGCGATATCCACCAGAATCACATCGGGCGCAAAGGCCAGGGTTTTGCGGAGTACGGGGTCGTTCGCGGCGACGGGGAAAGTCGGATTGACGCACACGGTGCGGGCCACACTGGTCCCATCCACCAGGACCTGAAGCACCGCTCGCTGGTCATTGTCGGTGGCGAATATGGCTACTGATAACTCCGGCATCCCTCAAAACCCCACTGCCTTTCTAATCTTTCCCGTTCTAGTCTCCCCGTTCCAGTTGCGGCTCACTGTCACGGCCTCTTCGCGGCAGCAATCACTTGTTATCCACAGCCTTTTTACCATCGAATTTCTTCTGATCCATGAAGGGCTCGGGATTCGCCGGCCCCTTGGGCTCCTGCGAGCTGGGCGAAATGCGGCGCGCGGTACAAAGAACCATCAACTCCGAATTACTCTTCTGCAGACTCTTGCTGCGGAAGAAATTTCCCAGGATCGGGATATCGCCGAGCCCGGGGACCTTGTTCACAATATCGGTGACCCGATTATCCATCAGCCCGGCAATAACGAAACTCTGGCCGTCCCGTAATTCAAACTCGGTATCTGCCTTGCGCGTGCTGAGTGCGGGAATGGTGGTGCCGGAGATGGTGACGGAGTTTGCGAAGTCGAGCGTACTCACCTCGGGAATGACATGCAGATGAATATTGCCATTGGGCTGAATCACCGGAGTGAACCTCAGGCGGACGCCAAACTCACGGAACTGGATGGTGACCGTCGAGATCCCGGTGGCGGCGGGTTGCACGACGGGGAAGGGAAATTCTCCGCCCGCCAGAAAACTGGATTCCTTGCCATTGACCGCGACCAGGTTAGGCTCGGCCAAAATCTGCAGGAGATTCCTTGACTGCAGGGCCTCGATCACGGCTCCCAAATGAACCTGGGGATTGAAGAAAAACAAGTTGAGGAAGTTCGATACCGTGGTCGTAGAGCTCGTACTGCCAGTTGTAGAGTTGAGAGGCCCGGGAGTAACTCCGCCGAACTGGCCGGTGGTAATTGTGCCTTGGGTATTGCCAGCGCCGGTGGAGAACATATTGATGCCGAGTTGGGCAAGGGCGGTGCGATCGACTTCGGCGAACTTCACTTCGAGCAGAATTTCGTCGGCTCCCACCGGGCCAAAGGTCAGCACGTTGACGACGTTCTTGGAATAGGCGGAGGCCAGGGCGCCGGCGTGTTTGGCGACGTCCTCGGTGGTGACGTGTCCGGAAAGAACAATCGCGGAGCGCGATGCGGTCACATCAATCTTTTGGTCGGGAAAGATCCTTTGAATCTCATCGGAGGCGGCGGTGATGTCGACATCGACTCGCAAATCGAAGCTGCGGGAGCGCTCCAGTTCATCCCAGATCAGCAAGGAGATTTCGCCGGGGGCGAGGCCATTGACCAGAACCTGGGTGGGAGTGACGACCAGCGCATCGGCCACAGAAGGATCGGTGACTGAAACGCGCTTGAGTCTCTCGGTCGTGTTGATGAGGAGTGATTTGCCAACCATGACACGCAAGGGCGCGGCTCCGGGAGTTTCGGGGCCATTCTGCGCAGTAGTGCCCGCAGGCGGAAGAGTAGTTTGGGGCGTCTCCTGAGAAGAAGAAGCGGAGACCGTAGAGGGGCTGTTGGCAGCGGCCGGGCCTGCGAACAGCGGAGTCGCAGCGAGAACCAGCGTGGCGGCGACGAGTGCGAGAAATTTCATGAATGCGACCTTATGCGAGGAAAGCCGAGGCAATTCCCCGAGACAATGAGCGGACGCGAATCGTTGCAGCATGATCGACTACTTGTTCTGGTCCCCAAACTTGGTTTCATCCCGTTTGCTGCCCCGAATCATTTCTACCTGGTAAGACAATGGCTGAGGAGGAGCCGCGGCCTTCGCCACCATCTTATGAGCGTTGGACTTGGCCACAACCGGGTGCGGGGCCTGGCCGGGGTACAGGGAACTTTCCCGGGTCGCACCGGTGGCGCCCTGCTTTGTATCCAGGGGGTTGCGCAGCGCCAGCTGGATTCGCGCTTCCTGGGAAGCGAGGGTGAGCTTCTGGGCGTCGTCGGGCGAGACCAGCAAGGTAATCACGCTGGCATTCTGAGTCTCGCCGGTCAGCATGCGATCCAGGAGGCTTCTACCAACCGCGATGACCGCGACGTTCTCAAGGACGGTCGTAGTCTGGCGCTCATTGCCCTCGCTGCCGGTGGCGAGGACATCAACGCGCGTACCGGGCTGCACGAAGCCGGCCACGGAAACGACATCGTTGACGCGCACCGAAACCGCGCGCATTCCGGGCGGAATCATCGAAGGCAGACCGGCGCCCGCGTCTTCGGCAGCCAGCTTGGTGGGTAGAACGAAATCGCCTTTCGAAATGGGGAGAACGGCGCCGCGTCCGAGCACCTGCGATTTCCGGGAGAAAGCGTTGGGGGGAACGCTGGACTGCGGCAACACGGCCAGACGAACGTCGTGATCCGCCAATTTCGAACCGACCTGAATATCATCGGCGGCGACTACCACCTCCACCGACCGCTCGCTGTTTGCCCCCGTGAAATCACGCAGCTTGTTATAGACGGTGAAGCTTACAAGGAGGCCCACCGCAAGAGCCAAGCCTCCGATCATCAAAAGACGACTTCGATTCATTCCACTCCTTACAATGCAGACCGGGCCTTAATCATGCGCAACCGAGGTCGCGTTACCGCGCGCATGTTCGGCGAGCGCGATATGTTGCGCACGGCCCACCATCACTGGGTCGTCGAAATTCCGCTAGCGACCTGTGAGAACACGAGGTTCGCGTTGGTGCCGATCAGGCGGATTGTGCCGATCACAATCACGAGAATCACCGCGAGCATGACCGCGTATTCGGCGATGTCCTGACCTTCATCATTGCGCCACAAGAAGTTAATGAAATCTCTCATTCGAGTCTCCTCAAAGCCCGTGCCAGAGTTGTGTAGCGAAGCGGTGTTCCCCTCCAGACGAAGCACTACCACCCGAGACAGAGAGGCATCAATCCCTGCCGGGGCGTTCGTCATTTCCCGATATGGGCGGAAAGTCGGAAGCAATCTCGTACGCGCTCTTAGTTTCGCAGATTCGGCCCAGCTCTGCTAAACATTTTTTCAGTTTATGGTCGTTTTGACGATAGTGCCGGGGCCAGAGGGCAGCCGCGGCGGCGGGTAACTGGCTCCGGATAGGCGGTTTCGGACGAAGACCGACGCCTGGGAATCATGATAGGGAGCGTTCCAGCCGGGGTCGAGAAGAAGGGCCTGGGCAAGCGCGGAATTGGGAGGGATGAGGATGGTTTGGACCCTCCATTCGGCGAGGACCGCCCGCCAGTCGTCGTGCAGTTGGACCGCGGTCTCGGCCTGTTTCAGGATCTGGTCGCCATAGAGATCGGAGCGGCCATCCACGAAAACCCGATATTGCGGGTAGAGCTTCCAGATGGCGTAGCCTCCCCAGTCATAATAGGCAAAAAGCCGGCCTGGTTGATCGGGGTTGCCGGTGTGTAAGAAAGGATTACTGGCTCGCAAAAAGGCGACCGCTTGGTTGGGATATTGTTGAGCCTCCCGAAGATTCTGGGTGCGCGCGAGGTTGTTCCATCGAGCCAAGGCAAAAACAGCCAGCAGCAGGAGCGTGGCCCAGTTAAAGAAGAGGAGGAATCGCCGTTGGGGAGGGCGAACGGCGGGGACTGGCGGTGCGGACGATAACTGCGACAGCCACCGCGCAATCGCGGGGATGGCCAGGAGAATGAAGATCGGGATGTGGCGGGCCGCATCGAGCGCGGACAAGAACATAAACGCCAACGGCAAGAGAATGCGTCCGCGAATCGGTGAGCGGGACCGGGACAGGGCGACGATGAGAAGCAGAAAGACTAACAGGCACGGAAAGTACATCCAGTGATGAAAGTCAGGGGAATGCCACTCGAGGATCAAGGAGCGCAACTCGGAGGCGCGCACGGTCTCAAGCGGATAAAGATAGAGACGCGCTCCACTGGGGTTGAGGGGCACGAGTGCCAGGCAGGCAAGGATCGCAAGGAAGATGCGGGTGACGATGGGACGAGCCTGCGGCCAAGGGGTGGTTCCGTTCGCTGCTTCGAGGACGACGCCGGCAGCATAAAGGAACATAAGTACGGGACCGAGTGCGAAACCAGCGTGCAGGTTCAGCCAGAGCAAGAACAGAGGAGGAATCCAGAGCAGAAGGCGAGGCCGGTCGTTGGTCCGTTCCGGCCCGGCCCGGTCCAGCAACCAAAGGAAGATGCTGGCGAGCAGAAAAGTGAAGGTCTGGGGACGGGTTCCCCAGCAGGGGGCGGATGCCCAGGCTCCGAGGACGGTTGCGGCCGCCGCCCAGTGTGGTTCTCCGGGGCAACGCCAATCCAAGAGCAGGAAACCGGCGGTTGTGAGGAGGGATGAAAACACGATCAAGATAATCGGACCGGCACCGGGACCGCCGAGTTTCCAGAGCGCGTAAAAGATGACCTCCGATAGCCACTCGTGCGACACCCATGAACTGCCACCTCGGGTAAATGAGAAAGGATCGGTATGGGGCACGTGGCCGGTTTCGACAATCCGCTGGCCGGTGCGCAGATGCCACCAGAGATCGGGGTCAGTGGCGGGACGCGCCGTCATGGCCAGAAGGCCGAAGAAAAGAATGGCGGCAAACAGTGCCCGGCTGCCTCGGATTGAAATTGCGGGCGTAAGCATCTGCCGGATTATAGAATCAATGGTTTCGACAACTGGCTATGCTTAAGAGCCTCTTCGCCCGGAAACGTCAGTTCGTGGTGACTACTTTTCTACTTGGCATGTTCTGCTGTAACCTGACGTTCTTAAGGTGGTGCGCGCCGTATCTGCCCAATGGCCATCAGGATTTCATTATCTATTACATGAGTGGCCGTCTTCTTCGACAGGGACAGGCTGCGGCTCTTTACAATCCGGACGTGCAGTATCGAAGCCAGCTTGAGTTTACTCACGTTCCGAACCGTAAGCGGGCCATACCATTCAATCATCCGCCGTTTGAGGCGCTCCTTTTCGTCCCGCTGGCGATGCTGGATTTCTTTCCGGCCTACCTGTTATGGGACGTTATGAATCTGATGATGTTGGGAGCGAGCGCCATGCTGCTCAGACAACTCCCCGGGATACGGGAAATGCCGCCCAGGCTGCTCGCCCTGAGCTGTGCGGCGTTTCCCCCGATTGCCATCGGCATGATCCAGGGGCAGGATATTTTCCTCTTACTCCTGTTGATGGTTCTTGCGTTGCTGGCGATGAACCGGGGTGATGATGTCGTCTCCGGCGCCTGGTTGGCGGCTGGCCTTTTTCGACCGCATATGATACTGCCTTTGCTGGTTCTGCTAGCTTTTCGCCGATGGCGCATTCTCCTCGGATTCCTGCCAGTGGCAGTCGCTCTTGCAGGGATTTCGGCGATGATCGCGGGATGGAGATGGCCGCTAGCATATCTTCATTTTGTCCTGCAGGTGGAGCGGGAGCGGGGCAGCAGTTTCGGGCCTCATCAGGTTCCCAACCTTCGGGGTCTGATCGCCGATCTGCCTGGACTGCACGAATCAAGCCTCCTTGTTGTTTTGCTGATCACTGCGGCATCGTTGGCGGTGTACGGACTGGCATTGCGCCGGATCCGTGATCGTCGGGATTCGCCAAACTATTATTTTTGTCTCGCTATAACTGCCACGATTCTGGTCAGCTTTCACGCGCTTTGGTACGATTTTACGCTATTGCTGCCGGTCGTTTTGTTCCTGGTCGTTTCTTTCATGAGAGAGGAAGTTCGGGAGGTTCCTGCGATACTGCTCCTGCTTTTGGTCTTCTTGTTCTTGGCGCCGCTTTACATCGATCTAGAACTGAACGGACACATTTTCTGGCTCGGCCTGATTCCGCTCGTACTCTTTCTCAGGCTGCTTCGGGCACCCGCGCCCGCGGCGGAGCCGGCCTGAGCATGCATGAATCATCGATTGGCGGTTGGAGAACCTGGCTAGTGATAGGAGCCGCGATTTGCGCGGCGGGAACGTGGCTGTATGCGAGCCGCGTGCTGATTCCCTATCAGACTCAGGATGCCGCGGTGCATGACCGACCGCGAGGTAATCTCTCCGACCTCTACCCGCGTTGGCTGGGCGCCCGGGAACTGCTCCTGCATGGCCGAGACCCTTACAGCCCAGAACTGACGCGCGAAATTCAAGCGGGATTCTACGGCCGCCCGCTTCCTCCCGACGCACCGGGAGGCCGGAACTACCAGCAGGGGTTTTACTATCCCGTGTACGTCGCCTTCTTGCTCGCGCCCACGATCGATCTTCCATTTGATGTGGTGCGAAAGGGATTTTTCTGGGCCTTGCTCGGGTTCACGGTGGTCACGATTCCGCTGTGGCTGCGCGTGCTTCGTTGGCCTTTGCCGCTGTGGGGGCAAGCTGCACTGGTCTTGTTCACGATCGGCAGCCTACCCGTGATGCTGGGCCTGAAGCTCGAGCAAATGACGCTTCTCGTGGTTGCCCTGCTGGCGGCAGCGATGGTTTTGCTTGTTTCGGGCCATCAAGTTCCCGCGGGCATTGTGCTGGCGTTGGCTACGATCAAGCCGCAACTTGTGTGGCTGGTATTGTTCTGGTTGACGATCTGGACGCTGTCCGACTGGCAGCGCCGCTACCGCTGGGCCCTGTCTTTCCTGCTGACCGTGGTTATCCTGTGCGCTGCCTCGGAGTGGTATCTCCCCCACTGGATTCCCCGCTTCTGGCAATCGATTCGCGAATACCGGAGCTTTACCGGGGAGATGTCAGTGATGGACTTGTTGATGGGCAGTCCCGGGAGCCGGGCTCTCGAACTGCTGGCGTTAGCGGGTATGATCGTCGCTTGCTGGAGAGAGCGCCGGCAAGCGGCGAACAGCGAAGCTTTTGGCTTCACGTTTAGCCTGGTGCTGGCCGTCACGATTTTCGTCGTGCCCAGCTATGGCTTCTACAATCAAGTACTCCTTATTCCTGCGCTGCTGGTGCTGGTTCGGCAACGCCGCATGATTTGGCAGAGGAGTGCGGTAGGCCGCTTGCTGCTCGTTCTGACGGCTGCCCTGGTTTGCTGGCCCTGGATCGCGAGCATGGCCCTGGCCGGTCTTTCATTCGTCTTGCCGCAGCAGACGGTCGAACGTGGCTGGGCCGTTCCTTTTTGGACGTCAATGCTGATTCCTTTAGGGGTGGCTGCGATGATGCTGGTTCTTGCTCGGCAGTGGTCTGTTGCTGCGTTGGCGGACCGTCCGTCGTAGAATGCTGTGGGGGCCCGCGTCAGTTAGACGATTGGCGGGCAGAATTCAAGGGGATATGGCAACTTCGTCACATTCCGGAATCTCGAGCATCTTTCCCATCGCGATCTATGTGCAGGGAAGCGAGCAGCAGACGTTATCGCTGAATCACACCCCGTACACCGTCGGGCGCAAGGTGGATCGTGATCTGGTCATCGCGGACCCGCGGGTGTCGCGCGAGCATGCATCGATCGTCGCGGAAGATGGCGAGTTTTTCGTGGTCGACCAGGGCAGCAAGCACGGCACGTTCGTGAACGGAGAGCGAGTGGATCGCCACAAGCTCCAGCGCAACGACCGGCTGGAATTCGGGGCGCGCGACGTGGCGTACCTGATCTTTCACCCGGTGCACACCACCTCGAACACGGCGCGGGAGTTCCTGAGCCAGATATCGGGTATCCAGATCGCTCCCGAGGCGACGGACCTCGAAAAGTTAACGTTGTTCATGGAAGCCGCGCGCAAGCTCAACACCATCGGCGTGCTTGATGAAATTCTGGTTACACTGCTCGATGCGACTCTGAAGCTGACGCGCGCCGAACGGGGATACATCTTCCTTCGCGACAGCGCCGGGACTTTGACGCTGGCGGCGGGACGCAACTCTAAGGGCGAGCCGCTGCTCGACGACACGACCATTTCACGCTCGGTGCTGGATGGCGCGCTCACTTCCAATTCCGAGTACCTGGTGACCGACACCAGCCAGATGCTCGATGTGAAGCAGCGGCAGAGTATTGTCGCCTTCGATTTGCGGACGGTGATCTGCATGCCGTTGCGCAAACCGATGGTGCAGACCTCGCGCGACGAGCAGCGCGCCGGGGGCGAGGTGATGGGCGCACTGTACGTGGACTCGCGCTTCGCTTCGCGAGACATCACCAGCGTCAGCCACGATATTTTGCGCGCGATCGCGACCGAAGCGGCGCAGCTCGTCGAAAACGCCCGCCTGGTGCAGGCCGAGGAAGCGGGCCGCCGTTACCAGCAGGAGTTGTCCATTGCGGCGCAGATTCAGCAACGGCTTTTGGCGGTGACGCTTCCCGAAGTTCCGTTTGCGCGCGTGAACGGACGCAACCTGTCTTGCAAGGAGATTGGCGGCGATTTTTTTGAAGCCGTGAATACCCCGCATGGCCTGGCGGTGGTGCTCGCCGACGTCAGCGGTAAGGGAGTGTCGGCGGCGCTGCTGGCTTCGATTCTGCAGGGGATGGTTTACTCGCAGCTGATTTCGGGCATGCCGCTCGTCGAGATCGTGGCGGCGGTAAATCGATTCTTCACCTATAAGCACATTGGTGAAAAGTACGCGACCATGATCATCACCCGTCTGCGGAGCGACGGGGATTTGGAGTATGTGAACTGCGGGCATGTTCCGCCGGTTTGGATTTGCGGCAACGAAGTGCTCAGGCCGTCCCACGGCAACTTGCCTGTCGGCCTGCTCGCGGATGCGACTTACGCCAGCGACCGTTGTCAGATGAGGCCCGGGGATCGGCTGATTCTGGTAACCGACGGCGTTACCGAAGCCGAGAACGCGCGCGGCGACATGTTCGACAGCGAGCGCCTTGAAAAAGTGGCGGGGAAGAGCAAGTCGATGGAGGATATTTTCTCAGCCGTAGCGGATTTCTGCGGCGGCACTCCGCTGAATGACGATTGCACTGTGGTGGAGTTGGCGTATACGGGGGACTGATCGGCTTTGCGCCCTTGTCATGCTGCAAAGTCGAGCATCCCTGCCACCGTCATATTTTTCTTCCATTGTTCTCTTCCACCGTTGAGCACCGGGAAATCCCCAAGCACTATGAATGGGAATAGGGGCCCTTCGACTCCGATTGCTGCGCCCTTCGGGCGCCGCAATCTCCGCTCAGGGTGACAGGATCAATGGAGTGAATGGTAGTTGAAAAACCGGGAAGTTCATCTACGGCTTCGCGTCTTTGTGAATTTCCACCGTTGACCAGGTTTTGTCGGCGGCATGGCACAGTTTTTCCAGTGTGCAATCGGCGCACTTTGGACTGCGCGCGATGCATAGTTTTCGTCCGTGCCAGATCACTTCATGGGAAAAATCCGTCCAGCGGTCGTGCGGGATGATGCGCATCAGGTCCTGCTCGATTTTTTGTGCGTCTTCATGACGCGTCAGTTCTAGCCTTCGTGAAATGCGCGTGACGTGCGTATCGACCACGACCCCTTCGTTCTTTTTGAACCACGTTCCGAGCACGACGTTCGCTGTTTTGCGAGCGACGCCGGGAAGGGTAAGCAACTCGTCCATCGTTTCGGGAACTTTGCCACCGAAATCGGAGACGATCTTGCGCGCCGCGCCCACGACCGACTTCGACTTGTTGCGGAAGAATCCGGTCGAGCGGATATCGGGCTCCAACTGTTCCGGTTCGAGCGCGGCGAAATCCTGAACGGTGGGATACTTTTCAAAAAGAATGGGTGTGACCATGTTGACGCGCACGTCTGTGCATTGAGCGGACAGGATCGTCGCCACCAGCAATTCCCACGCGCTGCGGTGCGTGAGGGCGCACGTCACCCCGGGATACATTCGGTCGAGTCCCGCGATGATTTGCCGCACGCGCTCGGGATTCAGAGGATCGTATCCCGAAGCAACTTTCTTTCTTGGAACTGGCTTAAGCACGGCAGACTTCAGAGCAGCAGACTTGGCCGGGTTTCCGGGCGGCGGCACTTGCCGTGCTGCGGGACGCCCGGGTACTGCTTTCGATTTACCCACTTTCAAGAGTCGCACGCCTTCCTGGCGTCCACTTCGGCTGGGTTGTCGGGGCACATTTCCGCGAGGCATTTTTCCTCCTGAGCAGAGGTTCATGGTAACAAAGCCAGCGACATTGACGCGCAGTCGGGCAAAGGTTGTTCGCGGCGAGCGACCAAGGTAACTGCGGTGCAATTGACGGGTTGGTGGGCGGTGAGTAATCTGAATCAAAAGCAAACTATGGCCGTCAAGAACATCAAACTCGGACAAGTCTGGCGCCAGGACGCAAGCGGCCAGGACTATCTTGTCACCAAGGTTTACAGCGAAGTCTTCACGCAATACGCGGTGTTGCGTCCTGCCGAAGTGAATGCGCCCAACGTGCCAGGCATCAAAGTGAAGGTCGCCAAGTCGGCCGATGGAGTGGCGTTGCCGGGCTTCAGCTTCACGCAGGAAGGGGCGTTTTAGATCGGGTGATCTGGCGTTCGGGCGATCGAAATGCGACTGCGCCGCCTTGGGCTGCGATATTTATAGAAAATGCAAGAGTCTCAGTTAGGGCGATGGGCCAATCTTCCGATGGACGGATCTTTCGATGACCCGCTTTCATGACTGAAAAAATCCTTGCTATCCTATTCGCTTTCATTTCGCAACTGGTCGCAACCACCGGCTATGGCGGGATCGTGATCCTGATGGCGATCGAATCGGCGTGCATTCCATTGCCGTCCGAACTCATCATGCCATTCGCGGGATACCTTGTTTTTACAGGCACGATGAAGCTGCTATGGGTGGCGACGGCGGGAGCGATCGGATGCAATGTGGGATCGCTCGTCGCGTACGAGATCGGCGCCTACGGAGGCCGGCCGCTGGTCGAGCGCTATGGGCGCTGGATCCTGATGGGCCGCTGCGAACTCAATTGGGCGGACCGTTTCTTTCTGCGCTGGGGATACATGGCGGTATTTATCGCGCGCTTGCTGCCGGTGATTCGCACATTTATTGCGTTGCCGGCAGGCGTCGCTC
>JBAQJU010000098.1:0-6535 GCA_049300475.1 Terriglobales bacterium
GTCACGTGTTACTCACCCGGTCGCCACTTTACTCATGGATTGCTCCACTTTCTCGTTCGACTTGCATGTGTTAGGCACGCCGCCAGCGTTGATTCTGAGCCAGGATCAAACTCTCATTTGAAACCTGAGCCGGTCTGGGTAGACCGGCAACCTCCGCCTGCTGAGGCGAAGGTCCTATCTTGTGAGTACGTTCAGACTTTTTGGCCCGAACATTTCCAACAGACACCCGGCAGAAACCGAAATCCCCGCAAGGCGTCTTTTGTGCGCGGACACGAATGTCCGCATCACATCTCACGACTGGCACGTTCAACCTTTTGTCAAAGACCAACTCGCTTTCCGCCTGAGCGGTGCGCCTTCAGTCCGTCCAGACTCCACCAAGGGAATCTGTCCGTCCTCGAAACCTTTTAAACCTATTCGCTTCCGGAAGCGCTGTCAACCCGCTGAAATCACAAGATTTCCACCTGATTTCAACAGCCCGGGAGAGCCTCGATCCAATTTGGGGCAGCACATCCTGAGATCAAGCCTCGATCTGGAAATGTGCGATTGCCGCCTTGGAGAGCTCTTTGCAGCGCGCTCGAAAACGCTCCTCCGCCCGCAGTGGCCGAAAATCGGCGCACGCCGAAACGGAAGACGACTCAAAATTGAAAGATCGCTTGGAGGTTCTGCTCTACGCGGAAACCCTTCAGGGAACTCTGTCCCCGAATGCGAACCCCGGAAAGGGGTCAATTGGAGGCTTACGATATTGGATGCCACAAGCTGCTGCGAGGATTCAGCAAACAGCCCAGACACACAGTCACTTGTCCTCGGTCAATCTTTTATACCAGAACTCCCCTGAGCACGCAAGAGGAGAATCAAGAAAGTTAATTGCGATTCACAGACCCTAAATACTCGGGCAACGCTCGCACGGCGAAGCGTTGGAGCGCCGGCGTCGCGCCTGGCATCCCGCTAACTTTCGCGAGGCCTGCCTTGAATTGTCGAATTCGCCGTCTTTCCACGCAAGGCCCCGAATCAGAGGATCGAACCAAATGGACAGCGCTACAATCACTAAAACAGAGATGATTTCAGTCGTCCAACTCGGAACCCTCCCCTATGGCGAAGCTCTGCGCCTGCAACAAAAGCTGGTGGATCTACGCAAGGCAGGCAAGATCGGCGATCTGCTGCTCCTGCTCGAGCATACCCCAGTGATCACGCTCGGCCGGAATGCGCGCCCCGCGAATGTGCTGGCTTCAACTGAACAATTAGCCCTGCGGGGCGTCGAAGTCTTCGAGTGCGACCGCGGCGGCGATGTCACGTTTCATGGGCCGGGGCAGATTGTGGGGTATCCGATTATTGATTTGCGGGGATTTGACAGCTCTCAGCTCCCAGCTCTCAGCTCTCAGCTCGATCAATCGGATTCAGCAGTCGACCGGACACGCACACAGCGAAAGACGCTAGGCGTTGTCGATTACGTGCGACGATTGGAGGAGGTACTAATCCGCACCTGCGCCGATTTCGGAATTGCGGCGAAGCGAGTCGCGGGACTGACCGGGGTTTGGACGGACCCACTTCATATGGGATCGAACCTCCGACCCGAGGAAGGAAGGTCAGAGACCCGCCCCGACACAAAAGAAGCCAAACTTGCCGCGATTGGCGTGCATATTTCGCGATCGGTGACCTCGCACGGATTTGCGCTTAACGTCAATACGGATCTGAGTTATTTCGATTTGATTGTGCCGTGCGGGATTGCGGCGAAGCCAGTAACTTCGATGCAGAACGAACTCGGGCGCGAAGTGGATGCGAATCAGGTTGCGCACTCGCTCTCGCAAAATTTTGGCGCCGTGTTTGAAAGGAAGATGTTGTGGTTGAAGTCGCTCGACGCGCTGCTGGGCCGGACGGTCGGAGTCCCCGTGAAGGTGCCCGCTGAGCTACGCGCCCTGAGCGGCGAAGACGATCTGTTACTTGCATGAGTCGTACTCTCTCCGATTAAGCGGACTCGGTCAAGACACAGGCGATGATCGTGCGCTAGCATGTTCGCTGACCGATCATGAAGAAAAAGGATTCCCCTCCCAAAGTCCAAGTCCGAAAGCCTGAAGCGCAAAGGCCAGAGCCGAAAGCCGGTTCGCGCACCTACCCCATCCTGGACTATCGCTTAGAGAAACCCAGCTTTACCCTGCGCCAAGTCCGCGTAGGCGACGAAACGCGCTATGAAGTTGAGAGCGGCGACCTCTCCCAGCCCGCGCCGCCCATCCGCGAATCGAAATATTTGTCCAGGCAGCGAGTCATCGAAATCTATCGCTGGATGCTCCTCAACCGCCGCATGGAAACGGCTCTCGAAAATCTCTACAAGCAGGGCAAAGTCGTCGGGGGCGTTTACTTCGGACTCGGCCAGGAAGCCTGCTCCTGCGCATCGGCTTTCGCTCTTCATAAAGACGAATGGCTGGGGCCGATGATCCGCAATCAGGGCGCGCTGCTGGTGCGCGGATTTTCGCCCGCCGACATCATGATGCAGTACATGGCCAAGTCGGGCTCGCCGACCAAGGGCCGTGACGCCTCCTCGCATTTCGGGGATATCGAAACGCGCAATGTTGTTTCGCCGATTTCTACCTTGGGAGACCTGATCCCGGTGCTGGCGGGGGTGGCGCTGGGCGCGCGTTTGCAAGGCAAGAAAATCGCGGTCATGACCTACATCGGCGATGGCGGGCAATCGACGGGCGTGACTTATGAGGGATTGAATTTCGCAGCCGTGCAAAAACTTGGGCTGGTGCTGATTGTCGAAAATAATCTGTGGGGATATTCGACTCCTGCGGACATGCAGTTCCGCGTGAAGGACCTCGCGGAGCGCTCGATTGCCTACGGAATTCCCGGCGTTATTGTCGATGGCACCGATGCCTGCCAAGTTTACGACGCCTGCCACGAAGCCTGCGAGCGCGCACGGCGCGGCGAAGGCCCCACGTTGATCGAAGCGAAAATGATGCGAATGAAGGGACACGCCATCCACGATGCGGCGGAGTACGTGCCAAAGCCCCTGTTCGAGTATTGGAAGATGCGCGATCCGATTGCCCGCCTGGAAGATTATCTGGTTAATCAGAAGGAGTGGCTGACGGCGGACGAAAACCACATGCTGATTCAGGAGGTCGAGCGCCAGCTCGAAGCCGACCGCGAGTTGGCCGTCAATTCGCCGATGCCAGCGCCCGAATCGGCGGCAGGCGGAGTCTTTTGCGAGCCCGGATGCCACGAGATTCGCCCGAAGTATGCTATGCCTCAGGTGAAAGGCGCGAAGGCAGCGGGGCCAAAGACTAAGACGACCGAGGCAGCCATGCATCTGAAGTAGGGCGATCGTTAGGAGGGCGACCGCTGTGGCATAATCCCCAACGGTGCCCAGCACGCCCAAATCCGCCCTGTTTCAGAATCTGCCCTCGATCGACGAGCTTCTGCAGTTGCCCCAAGTTCAAGCTCTCGTCGCTCGCGAAGGCCGCGCGGCAGTTGTCGAGAGCATTCGCGTCGTCGTCGCCCGCCTGCGCCTTGAAATTTCCGGGGACCGACTCGACACCAACTCTTTAGGCCTCGCCCTCGCCGGTCTTCCTGCCGCGATCGAGCGCGAGCTTCGCCAGTCGCTCCGCTACTCGCTGCGTCCGGTCATCAATGCGACGGGCGTAATTCTGCACACGAATCTGGGGCGCGCACCCCTCGCCGCCTGCGCCCTCGGTCATTTGCAGGAGACCGCTCCCGCCTACTCGAATCTCGAATTCGACCTCGCCACCGGCGAGCGCGGCAAGCGCGACATCCACGTCGACCGCCTCTTCAGGAAATTGCTCGAGGGTGATGGATGGACGGGCGGGGCGCCCGCGGCTCCATGTTCCACCATCGTCGTCAATAACAATGCCGCCGCCGTTCTCCTCGCTCTGAACTCGCTTGCCGAAGCTGGCGAGGTCGTCGTCTCGCGCGGAGAGCTGGTCGAAATCGGTGGCTCCTTCCGCATCCCCGACGTGATGTCGAAATCACAGGCCACCCTGCGCGAGGTTGGCACCACCAACCGCACGCACATCGCCGACTACGAGCGCGCCATCACCGATCGCACCCGCCTTCTGCTGCGCGTCCATCGCTCCAACTTCGCGATCACTGGCTTCACCGAGCAACCCGCGCTTTCCGATTTAGTGGAGCTTGCGCGCCGCCGCAACCTTCCTCTTATGGAGGACCTCGGCAGCGGCGCACTCTTCGATCTCCGTTCCATCGGCATCAACGAACCTGGCGTTCTTGACAGCCTGCACACCGGCGTCGACGTCGTCACCTATAGCGGAGACAAGCTGCTCGGCGGCCCACAAGCCGGACTAATCAGCGGACGCTCCGACCTCGTTGCCCGCATGCGCTCCAACTCGCTCTTTCGCGCCCTGCGGGTCGACAAGCTGACCTATGCCGCGCTCGAGGCCACGCTTCTCGCCTATGTGAAACACGATCACGATGCGGTGCCCGTGCTGCGGATGATGCGCCTGTCCAAAGACGAAATCGCCGTGCGCGGGGAAAGACTCATCTCTCCGATCAATTCTGCCGCCATGAACTCCTCCAATCTCAGGCTGGAACTGTTAGACGGCGAGTCCATCATCGGCGGCGGCGCCGCTCCCTCGGCGGTTCTCCCGACCTGCCTCATCTCGGTCACGCACGACGATCTCAGCGCCGACGAACTTAGCGTTCGCCTGCGCGAAGCCGATCCGCCAGTCATCGCGCGCGTTGAAGAAGGCCGCGTGCTGCTGGACCTGCGCACGGTGTTTCCCGAGCAGGATTCTCACATCGCGGCAATTCTGCAGTCGATCGCCTGAACCATCTCCGTCTTCGGTCTCAGAGAAATTGTTTTTCGTGGTGAAATGGGAGTGTGGCTACGGTCTACACCATCGGGCATTCCACCCGCACCTTGGACGAATTCGTATCCGCACTACAGGCGCACGCAATCAAAACACTGGTCGACATCCGCGCGTTTCCGATGTCGCGCCGGCTGCCGCATTTCAATCGCGAGTCGCTGGAGAGCGAACTCTCTAAACACGGCATGCGCTACGTCTGGATGAAATCGCTCGGCGGATATCGCAAGAAGACGCGGGAGGACTCGCCGCATACCGCTCTGCGCAACGCCAGTTTCCTCAACTACGCCGACTACACGCTCACGCCCGATTTCGAACAGGCGATGGACGAGCTACTGCGAATCGCACAACCATCTCCGGCCGCGTACATGTGCGCCGAACGGGTCTATTTTCGCTGTCATCGAATGATCGTTTCCGACTGGCTGGTGGCTCACGGACACGAGGTGCTGCATATCGACGCCGAGGGTCCAACGCGCCCACACAACCTTACCGCCGAAGCCCGCATAGTCGATGGCCAGATGATCTACCGCGGCGATCAACTGTTCTAGTCTCTTGCGTAGCGACAGCTGTCCGACTCTTAAAGAGTCCACTCGGTTGATACCGCATTATGGAGCGTCCCGCATTAATCCGCAGCGATGGTAGGAGGGGTAGGTTAAAGGGTCCAGACCGGGCGCATCCCGGACAAAACAGACCGCGCACCTATCACTGCTCTGGACAGCCTAGAGCGGGGCTGTCCCTACGTGTTGCGTTTTTACCGGTTGCCACTTCACAATGTCTGCATGATCATTGGCACCGGGGTGGACATCGCCGAAGTTCCTCGCATTCGCGAATCCATCGAGCGCTATGGCGAGCGCTTCCTGCATCGCATCTTCACGGAGGAAGAAATTCGCTACTGCGAGGCCAAAGCCACTCGCTTCGAGAGCTATGCGGCCCGCTTTGCCGCCAAGGAAGCGGGCATGAAAGCTCTCGGCACGGGATGGAGCCACGGCGTTCGCTGGCGCGATATTGAAGTGGTGCGCCCGAAGGGACAGCGTCCTACTCTGCGGTTCCATGGGCAAGCGGCGGCCATCGCCGAAAAACTGGGATCGAAGAATATATCGCTTTCGATCACCCACACCTCCGAGGAAGCGCTCGCCCATGTCATCCTTGAAAACTAGCTGCGCTGTTCTCTTCGCCTTTTTCGTTTTCTTCGTAACCTGGCTAGTCGCGCAGACGCAAGTTCCCGGCTGGTGCCGCCCGCTTCCACGCCCGGAATATAAGACCCTGCAGCCTGTCCCAACCACCGATCAATGGTACGAAGTCTACAAAGTTGCTCCCGCGGTCTTCGCTATCTACGAACCGCATCAGTCGGAAGAAACCATCAGTTACCTCATCGTCGGCAAGAATCGCGCCGCCCTTTTTGATACTGGCATGGGCATCAGCGATCTGAAGAAGGTTGTCTCCGAGTTGACGCCGTTGCCGATCGTCGTGCTCAACTCTCACACGCATAACGATCACGTCGGCGACAACTGGCAGTTCGACACGATCTACGGCATGGACACGGACTTCACCCGACAGAATGCCAGCGGGTCGCGCGAAGATGCGCAGGCGGAAATCGCTCCTGATCAGATTTGCGGCACTCTACCCAAGGGATTCGATTCGAAGACTTACTCCACCCGCCCCTGGAAGATTACGTCCTACATCCATGACGGCGATCACATCGATCT
>JBAQJU010000099.1:0-52919 GCA_049300475.1 Terriglobales bacterium
AAGGCTCGCACATGCTCGACCTGTGCTGCGCCATCGTGGGCGAGGACGAGAAGAGTTACATGTCAGCGATCCTGGAGAAAATTGCGACGCGTGTGCCGGCGCCCATCCTCGTGGATTCGACCGAGGCGGATGTGGTGGAAGAGGCGCTCAAGCGTATTCCGGGTAAGGCCATCATCAATTCGATCAACCTGGAAGATGGTGAGAAGCGCACCTCGAAGGTTCTGCCCATGGCCAAGCGCTACGGCGCAGCCGTGATCGCGCTGACCATCGACGAAGAGGGCATGGCGCTGACCGCCGACAAGAAAGTTGCGATTGCGCATCGCATCTTCGATTTGGCGACGAAGAAATACGGCATTCGTCCGGTCGATCTCATCTTCGACACGCTGACGCTGCCGATTTCAACCGGCCAGGAAGAATACCGTTCGGCTGGCATCGAGACCCTGAACGCTGTGAAGCGCATCCGGCAGGAATTGCCGGAAGTTAAGACGGTGCTCGGCGTAAGCAACATCAGCTTTGGCCTCGACGCCTATCCCCGCCGCGTGCTGAATTCCGTGTTCCTGCACGAGGCGGTCGAAAATGGACTCGACATTGCCATTGTCAACTACACGAAAATCTATCCGTTGTACAAGATTCCTCAAGAAGAAGTTGAACTAGCCCGGAAGCTGATTTATCAGGATCGAGCGACTGGCGATCCGCTCCAGGTTTACATGCAGCACTTCGCCGGGAAGAAAGGTAAGCCGCAGGCGCAGACGGCCGCCCATGTCGAGACCCTCTCCATCGAAGACAAGCTGAAGTACGCGATCATCAACGGCGAAAAGTCGGTTGGCGAAGGCGCCACCAAGCGCAGCCTTGAAGAATTACTTGAAGAAGCGCTTCGGCAATACACGGCGCTCGACCTGATCAATACGGTCTTGCTCGATGGCATGAAAACCGTCGGCGACCTGTTCGGCGCGCGCAAAATGCAACTGCCGTCGGTACTCGATTCGGCGGGCGTCATGAAGGCAGCAGTCGCCTACCTTGAGCCGAAGATGGAGAAGAAAACCGGCTCCCAGCAGAAGGGCACGATTGTGCTGGCGACGGTTAAAGGCGATGTGCATGACATCGGGAAGAACCTGGTGGACATCATCCTGTCCAACAATGGATACAAAGTCGTCAATCTCGGCATCAAGCAGCCGGGCGACACTATCATTCATGCGGCGCAGGAGAATAAAGCGGATGCCATCGGCTTGAGCGGCTTGCTGGTGAAGTCGACGCTTGAGATGAAGTACGTGATCCAGGAGCTGCAGCGGCAGCAACTGGAGTATCCGGTGATCTGCGGCGGTGCCGCCCTGACCCGGAAGTATGTCGAGGACGATCTGCGCCGAGAGTATTCGAATGCGGTGTTCTACGCCGAGGACGCCTTCGCGGGCCTGCACGTGATGGAGGATCTGGCGTCGGAAGATGGCAAGCGCTCGGCGCGGCTGCAGGATGGGAAGACCGTCAAGGAATACGCGAAGGCCGCTGCGGTGGATGAAGAGATTGGACCGGTATTTGCCGAGCGCAGCGTAGTGGTGACGGACGCGCCGCGTATTCCAACCCCGCCCTTCTGGGGCGTGCGCGTACAAAAAAATTACGATCTCCGCGAAATCTTCCGGTACATCAACGACACGGCACTCTTCAAGAACCAGTGGCAGTTGAAGACCGCTTCGCAGGAGGATTACGGGCGCCTGGTGGAAGAGAAGTATCGTCCGATCAAAAAGAAGCTGGAGGAGGAAGTGATGGCTGCGGGACTATTCGAGCCCAAGGTCGTCTATGGGTATTTTCCGGCTGTGGGCGAAGGGAACGACGTGGTCGTCTATGCGCCGGAGGAGAGCACTGGCCATGTGGTGGCGGGGATTGGCCCCGCCCGGACGGGGCAGAGCCCCGTTACCACGCAACCTGAAGAGCTTCTCCGCTTCACCTTCCCGCGACAAAAGGAAGGCCGCAAGCTTTGCATCGCGGATTTCTTCGCCCGCGCCGGATCGGGAAAGACAGATGTGTTGGGCCTGTCGCTGGTGACGATTGGTCCGAAGGCCTCGGTCGAGACCCAGCGTCTGTTTGAGGGCGGAGAGTATACGCGGTATCTCTACTTGCACGGCCTAAGCGTGGAAACCGCGGAGGCGCTGGCCGAGTATCACCATAAAAAGATGCGAGAGGAATTGGGAATCGCGGGCGAGGATTCGCCGCACATCCGGGATTTGTTCCACCAGAAGTATCAAGGCTCGCGCTATTCATTCGGGTATCCGGCGTGTCCCAATCTGGAGGATCAGACGAAGCTGTTCAAGCTTCTTGATCCGGAGAAAAATGTAGGAGTCCGGCTGACGTCAGGTTTCTTGCTGGAGCCGGAGCAGAGCACATCGGCGATCGTCGTCCACCATCCCGCGGCGAAGTATTTTGTGGTGTAAGAGATGCTCTCTCTGTATTCGTGTGTTCGCCTACCATTCGCGCTCTGAAATGACTATAATGACTACAATGACCATTCCGGTATGGGAGAGAATACTATGGGCGATCAAGCTTGGACCGTGGCCGAAGCCAAAGCTAAATTCAGCGAAGTAATCCAGAAAGCGACTTCCGAGGGTCCGCAGACCATCACCCGCAATGGCCGTCGCACAGCCATTCTCGTCGCCGCGCATGAGTGGGACCGGAAGATAGAGCGGAAGGGAACACTGGCCGAGTTTTTCGCCACCTCTCCCTTGCGCGGGTCTGGAATCAAGCTTGATCGACTTCCCATCCGGCTGCGCAAAGTAAAGCCGTGAGTTTCCTGCTTGACACCAACGTTGTTTCCGAGTGGATCAAACCAAGACCCAACGCAGGAGTTATGTCCTGGCTTGCCGAAGTTGATGAAGGCCAGACGTGTTTAAGTGTCGTGACGATCACCGAACTGCGTTACGGGATTGAGCGCATGACGCCGGGTGCTCGCAGGAAGCGGCTCGATGCGTGGCTGCATCAGGAATTGCTGAACCGCTTTGATGGACGAATCATGCCCGTGGACCTGGCCGTGGCAGACGAGTGCGGGCGACTGTTGGCGCGCAGCGAAGCCGCGGGGCATCCGATCGAGGCTCGCGATGCATTCATTGCCGCCACATCTGAAGTTTACGGATTGACGCTCGTCACCCGCAACATTTCGCATTTTCAGTCCGCGGTGAAGTCTTTGTTTATGCCGTGGACGCCGTGAATCAGCAGCATCTTTCCAGATAGATCTTGTCTTTCCTTTCTGTGCGCAGGCGCAGCGTGGGTAAAATTCCTTTGTTTCGCGTTGAGTATTCGTCACTCGCCCATTTATCGTGTACATTCCCAGAGGAACTTTATGCGAACCGCTACGCTCGTCCTTCTTGTTGCATGTTTTATGCCCATGGCATTCGCCGCGAAACACCAGCCAAAGCAAACTTCCGAGCCCGGGCAGAAGCAGGCCGAATCTCCAAAATCGGCGGAGACCGCAGGCGCCCCGGCGACCGATGCTCAGGAGGACGAGGCCGAGTCCCAGGGCCCGTGGAGAGGCATGCAGTATCGCCTGGTCGGTCCGTATCGCGGGGGGCGCGTGGTCGCAGTGGCGGGAGTGGTCGGCCAGAATGACGTTTATTATTTTGGAGCGGTCGCAGGAGGCGTCTGGAAGAGCACTGATGGTGGCCTCAACTGGAAACCCATCTTCGACAAGACAAAGGACGCATCGCCCTCAATCGGGGCCATTGCGGTTTCCGAGTCGGACCCGAACGTCATCTACGTCGGGACGGGCGAGGCGTGCATCCGCGGCAACATTGTGGGCGGCAACGGTGTCTACAAGTCGATCGACGCCGGCACAACCTGGAAGTTTGTCGGCCTTGGCGATACCCACGCTATCGGACGGCTGATCGTCAATCCAAAGAATCCTGACATCGCCTTCGTAGCTGCGCTCGGCCATCCCTTTGCCGATAACGAGGAGCGGGGCATCTTCCGTACGCAAGACGGCGGCAAGACCTGGCAGAAGGTTCTTTACAAGGACGCCAAGACTGGTGGTATCGACCTTTCTTTCGATCCTACCAACGCGAACATTGTTTATGCGGCACTATGGCAAGCTCGGCGAACTCCGTGGAGCATGGATAGTGGCGGCCCGGGCAGCGGCCTTTACCGTTCGATCGACGGCGGCACCACCTGGAAGGAACTGAAGGGGCACGGGCTGCCCGAAGGCGTTTTGGGACGCATCGGCGTCGCTGTCTCGGGAGCAAATCCCAATCGCGTGTGGGCCGTGGTCGAAGCCGAAAAAGGTGGAATCTATCGTTCCGACGATGGCGGCGATTCCTGGCATCTGACGACCGACGACCATCGTTTTCGCCAGCGCGCCTGGTACTATTCGCACATCTTCGCCGACCCGAAGTCTGCAGATACCGTCTACATCCTGAACACGGGTGTGTATCGTTCAAACGATGGCGGCAAGACGTTCAGCCAGTTGCATGCCCCGCACGGTGACAATCACGCTCTCTGGATCGATCCGACAAACCCCAAGCGCCTCATCAACGGAAACGACGGCGGCGCCACCATCTCTACTAATGGCGGTGACAGCTGGACCAGCGAGTACAACCAGCCCACCGCGCAGTTCTATCACGTCACGACCGACAACCGGTTTCCCTACTACATGTACGGCGCGCAGCAGGACAACTCAACCGTCGGCATTGCCAGCGCGAGCCCCGACGGCGCAATCGATCGCACCGACTGGTACGACGTCGGCGGCGGCGAGAGTGGCTATATCGCGCCCGACCCGACCGATCCCGAGATTGTTTATGCCGGCTCTTACGGCGGCCACATTACTCGTTATGATCGCCGCACGCACGAAGAACAGGCGATCAATCCCTGGCCGGTGAATCCCATCGGCTGGGCGGCAGCGGACGTCAAACACCGCTTCCAATGGACGGAACCCATTGTCTTTTCGCCACACGATCCCAAAACGCTGTACTTTGCCGGCGAAGTGTTGTTCAAGACCACCGATGGCGGAATGAGTTGGACGATCATCAGTCCCGATCTGACGCGCGACGATAAGTCAAAGCAAGCCTCCTCGGGCGGGCCGATCACCAAAGACAATACCGGCATTGAGGTGTACGACACGATTTTCTCCGTCGTGGAATCGCCCGTGCAGAAGGATTTGATTTGGGTTGGGACCGATGACGGCCTGGTCCAACTCACGCGCGATGGTGGACAGCACTGGGAGAACGTCACGCCTAAGGCAATGCCGGAGTGGGGAACGGTCAGCATGATCGAGGCGTCACCGCACGACGCAGGCACGGCATATCTAGCCGTCGAGCGCCACAAGATGGATGACTTTGCACCCTACGTATTCAAGACCACCGACTTCGGCAAAACCTGGACCAAGCTCATTACCGGCCTGCCCGACAACGATTACGTCCACGCCGTGCGAGTCGATCCTCGCCATCCCAGCCTGCTGTTTGCTGGCACGGAGCAGGGCGTCTACGTTTCGTTTGACGACGGCGCGCACTGGCAGTCATTGCAAATCAATCTGCCCGTATCGCCGGTGAATGACCTGGTGGTTAAGAGTAATGACACGAACGATGACCTCGTGGTCGCAACGCACGGACGCAGCTTCTGGGTGCTCGACGACATTACTGCGCTTGAGCAATATGAGGATTCGATTCCGCAGCAGGATGCGCACCTGTTCCCGCCGGCCGCAGCCAACCACACCGTGTTTCGCAGCGGAGGATTTTCTGGCGCAGGGAATGCCGGAAAGAATCCTCCGGCGGGCGCGGTGATTGATTACTGGTTGAAGACATCACTCAAAAACTCAGATAAGGACAACGACAAAAACAAGAAAGAAGCCTCAACTTCGAGTGGGACTGAGGCATCGCAGCCGACGCCCGATGCTGGCAAGAATGAAGCCGACAAAACCGACGCAGAAAAAGCGGACGCCGGTAAAAAGGAAGCTCCGAAAATCACACTGGAAATTCTCGATTCCTCCGGGAAAGTCATCCGCAAGTATCCCAAGAAAGAAGAGCCAGGGAACGACGACGAGGAATCTGGCGGCCGCAATGCCAACTCAGGCAGCCTGCCTGCCGAGGCCGGTCTGAACCGCTTCGTCTGGGACCTGCGCTACGAAGGCGCAACGAAGGTGCCGCACGCTCCGCTCTGGGCGGGGAATACGAACGGTCCGGAGGCTTTGCCGGGAACGTATCAAGTCCGACTGACAGTGCTCGGCAAGAGCTACACCGCGCCGCTCGAGATCAAGCCCGACCCGCGGCTGAAGGTCACCCAAGATGACCTTGCCAAGCAATTCGATCTGCTGCTCAAGATCCGCGACAAGGTTACGGCAACTGACGATGCCATCATTCAGATGCGCGACCTTCGGGACCAGATCGATGCCGTCAATAAGCGGCTCAAGGGCGATCCGCGCGAAAAGACCGTTGCCGATGCCGGCAAAGCGCTCGACAAGAAAATGACCGCCGTGGAAGAGGTACTAATTCAAACCAAGGCGAAGAGTGGCCAGGACGTGCTCAATTTCCCAATCCGGCTGAACAATCACCTCGTGGCCTTGGCCGGCGTGGTAGGTAGCGCCGACACGGCCCCGACCAGGCAATCGTATGAGGTCTTCGACATGCTCAGCAGACAGGTCGATGAACAATTGGCAAAGTGGAAGGAAATCGTTTCGACCGGCGTGGCGGCCTACAACAACCTGGTAAAAGAGCAGCAAGTCCCGACGCTCATCGTGACCCAACCGGAGGCGGCAAAGTAGCGCCCGACTATGACCGTAGCGCCGCCGTTTCGGCGGCGGTCTGGCGGGTGTCCCGCCCGCCGCGCCGAGGGCGAGACGCCCTCGGGACCGCCGGCAGGATGCCGGCGCTACAGTCCCGCCGCCTGAGACCGACATTTCGCCCATGAAACCAGTAAGCGGTCTAGAGTTCTATTTCAGAATGATGGGCAATGGCTGGTCGTAGGGTTGAATCGTCACATTCAGTGATTGGCGCTGGTCGAAGGCTTCCTTGGTGACCGGGAAGCTGACCACGATAGTTCCTCTCTGTGTGGCTCCGGCCAGCAGCTTCGTCTCGGGTGAAAGGGGCGGCTCGGAACTTTCCTTTAAAGGCGGGAAGGCGCGGAAGTAGCGGTCGAAATCGACGGCGGAGGCGGCCTCGTCTTCATAGTTGTGACCGTCGGCAGTAGTCAGCTGCGCTTTCAGGGTGTGAATCCACAAAGATTTATCGGCGGTATTGTGCAAGGTCAACGTGACGGCGACCAGCACCATGCTTTGGTTAGGCACGTCGACGGCGGAGACGAAATCAACGGAGCCAGCTCCTTGTGGTTTGGCGCGCCCGTGAAAGGCGACGATGGCTATGACGACGGCGACGGCAGCGATGCAGATCAGAACAATACGGGCAGGAGGCAGATTGCGTTTGGCGGTTCCGAACTCGTCGCCGATATGGAATTCGGTGATGGGCTCGGGTGACGCGGGCGAATGAGGCGCGGGCGGAGGAGGCACGGGTGAAGCGGGCGCGGGTGGAGCAGGCATTGGCTGGTCGGACAGGGGCCGATCAGACGATGGCTGTTCGGGGAACGGCGAATCGGGCATGGCTCGATTGTAGACGACTCTCTGACGGTTGCAGGGGGGCGGAGATGGCAGGGTGCGCTCTGTCCACGCCCAAAACGGTCGTTAATTACCAGCATGGGGTGCTGTGACTTTGGTTACCTTGTCGGATATGACGGTTGCTGCCACGATGCAGGAGAGTTCCCTTTGGGAGGAAACCTGCGGTGAAATGCAAACTAATTCTAGCGGCGCTGGCATGCGCCCTTCTGGTCTTGAGCACGGTGGGCTGCGGAGCTTTTTCCGGAAAAACCAATCAACTCCAGTCGATTACCCTCGACGTATCGCTGGTCAACGGCGTGGCCCCGAGCGGTCAAAGCGGGTTCGTAACGTTGGTGGGTAATGGCGGGACGATTCAGCTCCAGCCTCTGGGAAACTACGGCGGCGGCACCCCCAAGGACCTGACCAGGGAGGCAACGTATACAGTGATTGTTGACCCCTTCCACAATCAGGACGCGTTCGGCGACACTCTGCTTGCTCCCTGCTTTGGCCCGTGCCCCTCGCCCTTTGACGGTATACATGGGACTGTTGAATGGGACTCCACTGGTTTGGTCACCGCAGTGGAACCGGCAACGTGCACGTGGGTGGATGTTGAGCCATTGGACAGCAAAGGCAACGTGCAGCCTCCCTCATGGCTCTACGTTGGAGCTTACATGGTCACGGCTACGTATGGGGGAATTACATCCCAGCCCCTCTACATTCCGGTTGCGTCGTCTGGCGGCAACCAGGTTTATAACGGTCAGGAAAACAATCCGAGCGGAGCGTGCGGACCTTCCTAAATTAGGGACCATTTGCAGAGCTAACGATTTTTGAGGGGATAGCCGCCAGGCGGCTCTCCCCTTTTCGATTTTTGGCGCTGAATTTTTTGCCATGCTTGCTAAATGATTGATATAGATCGCCACCTGCGGTTGGTGCGGTGGGCCCACACCCCGTATAATCCTAAGGCTTTGCTGCAAACCACGAAATTGCCGACAGTTTTCATTACCGCCATGGAAGCGGAGCTGGGATGAAAGTAAGGGCTGGAATCGAGGTATCGGCACAATCCGATATCGGCTGCCTGCGGAAGAACAACGAAGATTCCTTTGGCTATTGGGAGCCGGAGGATGAGGAGCAATTCGCGCGCAAGGGCCGGCTGGCGATTGTGGCGGACGGCATGGGCGGCTATGAAGGCGGGCAAGAGGCCAGCCGTCTGGCGGTCGACACGCTGGTCGCGGTGTATCGCGGCTATGCGGGCGACGATCCGCAGCAGGCGCTGATCGAGGGGTTACAGGCGGCGCACGAAGAGATCCGGCGATATGGGTCCGAGCATCCGGCATTGCGCGGCATGGGGACGACATGCACAGCGGCGGCGATCGTGCAGGACGCGCTCTACTACGTGCACGTGGGAGACACGCGGCTCTACCTGATCCGCGATGGCCAGATTACGCAGGTAACGCGCGACCACTCGTATGTGGGCCGGCTGGTAGAGGCGGGAATGATCAGCCGGGAAGAAGCAGAGACGCATCCGCAACGGAATATTCTGACGGCGGCGCTGGGAACCAATCCGGATCTGGTTATGGACTCCCCAGGGCATCCCGAACCACTCCGCCCCGAGGACGTGCTGGTGATCTGCAGCGACGGGCTCTGGGGACTGGTACACGATCGGGAGATCCTGACCGCCGTGGAAAAGCAAAGCGCGGAAGCCGCGGGCCGAGAGCTGATCGATTTGGCCCGAAAGCGCGGCGGGCCGGACAACATCACGGTCAGCATTTTGCGATTGCGCTAGGCCAGGAATTGCCCCTCCGACAACGGGTGTGGGCGGGGCGCTTTTACCCTCCTTTAAGTGCAAGTCCTTGCACTGGAAGCAACTTCCAACAACCAGTTCGGTATTTGTAACTGAATGAAACGGCAGGCCTGGCGGTCCTGTCCGAAAGTAATTTGTTTGGAATTGTGCGTGCTTTTACTATAATGCCTATCGGGGCCATAGAGATAGTAGGAACAGAGGCAATCATGAAGGTGTCACAGAAAGGACTTTACGCACTGCAGGCGTTGATGATGCTGACCCGGCGTTACCGGGAAGGCGCGATTCGCATTCGCGACATCGCTTACGAAGAAAACTTGCCGGAAAAGTTTCTGGAACTGATTCTCCTGGAACTGAAAAACGCGCGCATCGTGGAGAGCGCGCGCGGCGCCAAGGGGGGATACCAGTTGCGGCGCCCGCCGTCGGAGATCCGGTTGAGCGAAATCATCCGTTTGATCGATGGACCGCTTGCTCCTTTTGGGGACGCCGAACAACTGCGCTCGCTGATCGATCGCGATGACGACCACCGCGCCCTCTACAAGTTGTTCCTGGATGTGCGCGATGCCGCGGCCAAGATTCTGGAGGGCACCACGCTCGCCGACCTGATTCCGGCCGGACCTTCCGACGCAGTCCAGGGGAGATCGGGCAAAAGAAGGAAGTCAGAGGCAAATGTGTTGCCGATGGCAATGCCATCCACGGGAAAACAGGGTCATGACTAGGGAACGCGTCATCAAGGATGGTCGTGAACCAAAGGTCGCCGCAGCCAGGAGGCTTTTCGCGGGCGAGGGCCCCTTCGACTATCGCTCAGGGCTGGTCCGCGCCACACTTCGTTGCTTGGCCGTTTTCGCCTTGTTGATGAGTTCGTCCATTTTGGTTGCGGGCCAGGGCGTGATTCGCGTGGGCGCGTTTCCGAATATCACGCATCCCCAGGCGATGGTCGGGAAGAGCAACGGGTGGTTCGAAAAGGCGATGGGACCGAAAGCGAAGATTGAGTGGAAGAGCTTCAATGCCGGGCCTTCGGCGATTGAAGCCCTATTTGCCGGGGCGATCGACATGACCTACATCGGCCCGAACCCGACGATTTCGGGCTACGTACGCTCGAATGGGGAGGCCTTGCGCATTGTGGCGGGTGCAACCAGCGGAGGGGCGGCGCTGGTCGTATGCAAGGATTCTGGGATTCTGAAACCCGAAGATTTCCACGGCAAGAGAATCGCGTCGCCGCAAATGGGCAACACGCAGGATGTCGCGCTGCGGGCTTGGTTGATTGCGCATGGTATGAAATCGACGGATAAGGGCGGAGATGTGCAGGTAATTCCGCTGGCCAATCCGGATCAACTCACGCTCTTCTTGAAAAAGGAACTGGATGGAGCGTGGGCGCCCGAACCGTGGGCCACGCGGTTGATCCAGTTGGGAAACGGAAGGCTCTTCCTCGACGAACGCACGCTCTGGCCGAACGGAGACTTCGTTACGGCGCACCTGGTCGTGCGGACGCAGTTCTTGAAGGAGCATCCGGACCTGGTGAAGAACTGGATTCGCGCGCATGTGGAATTGACGGATTGGATCAACGGGCATCTCCCGGAAGCCAGGAAATTGCTCAACCAGCAGATTGCGAAAGAGACGGGAAAGGCGCTGCCGGACGCGGTTCTGCTTGAGGCGTTTGCGCGTATGAGGCCAACCTATGACCCGCTGCCTGGGTCGCTGATGAGTGCGGCGAAATCGGCGTTTGAAACCGGGTTTCTGGGGCGGCAGATGCCGGATCTTTCGAGTTTGTACGATTTGTCGCTTCTAAATCAGGTTCTCGCGGAAAAGGGGAGAAAGGCAATCCAATGAGCGCCAGTCCACAAGAAATCGTTCCGGCGGTTCACCAACTCCCGCGCCCGGGGCGGCCCAGTGTTCTTCATGCAAAGCCGCCAATGTCGGCAACGTTTAGGGCAGCGCCGGCCGAGGCCGTCATTCCGAAGGTTGCGCTGGAAAACATCTCGCTGAGCTACCGGACCACGGCAGGCGAGCGCTTGCTGGCTCTCGACCGGATCAATCTGGAGGTGAGGCCGGGCGAGTTCCTGTGCATTGTGGGCCCATCGGGATGCGGGAAGTCAACGTTGCTGCATCTGATCGCGGGGCTCAATCCGCCGACCTCGGGAAATGTGCTGGTCGATGGCAATCCGGTGCAGGGTCCCGGGACCGACCGCATATTGATCTTTCAGGAACTGGGATTATTTCCGTGGCTGACGGTGGGTGGGAATGTTGAGTTCGGCATGAAGATGAAGAACGTTCCGAAAGCTGAGCGCAAGGAAAAGGTGCAACACTATTTGCGGCTGGTACACCTGGCAAAGTTTCAGAACAGCTATATCCACCAGCTTTCTGGCGGGATGCGGCAACGTGTGGCACTGGCCCGAGCGTTGGCGGCTGAGCCCGACGTGCTGCTGATGGACGAGCCCTTTGCGGCGCTGGACGCCCAGACGCGCGACCTGCTGCACGACGAACTGGAGCGGATATGGGCCCACACCGGATGCACGATTATTTTCGTTACGCATAATGTGCGGGAAGCAGCGCGGCTGGGCGATCGGGTGGTGTTGCTGACGTTTCGTCCGGGACGGGTGAAGCAGGAGTTCGCGGTAAACCTGCCACGGCCTCGACATATGGAACATCCCGATGTAACGCGGAATGCGCGAAACATTCTGGATTGCCTGCGCGAAGAGATCAATAAGAGCCTGGAAGTGGAGTATGCAGATGAAAAAGCTCACTAGAAAGGTAATTTTCTACTGCGCCCTACTCGGCATCTGGACGCTGTTGGCAAAGCTGCGCGTCTGGCCGCCGTACCTGTTTCCGCCCCCGTGGGGAGTAGCCCAGGCGTTGCGCGACGGTTTTGCCGACCATAGCTTCTTTATCGGCATTGCGGTCACGATGAAGCGGATGCTGATCGGCTATAGCTTGTCGGTTGGCTTGGGACTGATTCTGGGGCTGGGTGTTTCGAGCAGCAAGTTTCTCGAAGAGACGCTGGGCGGCCTGCTCGTGAGTTTGCAATCGCTGCCGAGCATCTGCTGGATCCCGCTCGCAGTGCTCTGGTTCGGGCTGACGGAGAAGGCAATTCTGTTTGTGGTGTTGATGGGATCGCTGCTGTCTGTGACGATCGCAATGGAAGACGGACGCAAGCAGATGCCCAAGATCTATGGCATGGCGGGGCGAAATTTGGGAGCGAGTGGATTCCGGCTGTTCTGGGCGGTGCTGTTGCCGGCGAGCCTGCCCTTCATCCTGAATGGCATGAAGCAAGGCTGGGCGTTCGCCTGGCGCTCGCTGATTCAGGCGGAGATGATTTTTCTGAGCCTGGGACTGGGCCAGTTGCTGATGATGGGCCGCGACCTGAGCGATATGAGCCAGGTGCTGGCCGTGATGATCCTGATTATTATTCTTGGTTACATAGTAAATGGATTGATCTTCCGCACCATGGAGCGCCGGCTGCAGGAAAAATACGGACTCGTGCCAGCGTAGAAGCTGTGAGCACGAACTACGTGCTACGAACCAAGAGCTAAGAGCTAAGAACTGGTAGGTGCGCGCGACCTGACAACCGTGGCCTGAGACCTGTATCGTAAGATTCTCTGTGCTCCTCTTCTGGATTCTCTTCAATCTGTTTGTAATCGCGATGCTGGCGCTGGATCTGGGCGTTTTGCGCCGCGGTGTGCGCGAAGTCGGGTTTCGCGATGCATTGGCATGGTCGGGAGCATGGATTGCTTTGGCGTGCGTGTTTGCCGCAGGTTTGTTTTTCTGGCACGGGCGCGGAGAAGCGCTTCAGTTTGTAACCGGCTACGTCATCGAGTTGTCGCTAAGCGTCGATAACCTGTTTATCTTTCTGGTGATTTTCCGCTATTTCAAAGTACCCGGTGAGCACCAGCACAAGGTGCTGTTTTGGGGGATTCTCGGGGCGCTGGTCGTTCGTGGCTTGTTCATCGCGGCGGGAGTGGGATTGATGGAGCGCTTCGCCTGGATCACATATGCCTTCGGCGCGCTCCTGGTCTATTCGGGGTTGAAGCTTCTCCGGGGAAGCAAGGCGGAGATCCATCCCGAGAAAAACCCGGTGCTCCGCCTCTTCAAGAGAGTTCTTCCCGTTACGGACGAGTATGAAGGCGGGCGCTTCTTTACACGCAGAACAGGCTTGTACGCGACTCCGCTGTTTATCGTGCTGCTGGTGGTGGAGACGACAGACATTGTTCTAGCGTTGGATTCCATTCCCGCGGTGCTGGCGATCACGCTCAACGCGTTCATTGTTTATACCTCGAACGTCTTTGCGATTCTTGGTCTGCGTTCGATGTACTTCGCTCTGGCGGGGATGATGGACATGTTCCACTACCTTCACTATGGGTTGTCGGCGGTGCTGATTCTGGTGGGGCTGAAAATGATTGGTGCGCACTATGTGGATGTGCCCACTGAGTGGACTCTCGGGATTGTGCTGCTGGTGCTGGCGATTTCTGTGGTTGCCTCGCTGCTGACTCCGAAGAGGAGGCTGGAGACGTAAGGAATATGTGCCCCAGTGCGCGAAAATTGTTCGAAGCCGTCTCTCCATTCAAAGAACGGTTGATCAAGCCGCTACACTTGCTGATTTGTGGAGATGCAATGCGCTGCGCGTCGCATAGCGATATGATGAACGTTCATGATTTGCGTTCCAGTTACAACGCCGTCCCGCTCCTATGAGGTGATGATTGGGAGCGGCCTGCTGGCGCGCGCGGGAGAATGTCTTGGGAGTTTAATCGGGGGCCGACGAGCGTTTGTGGTGACAGTGCCTCCGGTACGGCGTCGGTGGGCAAAGGTCCTGGTGCAATCGCTGAGTGCGGTTGGAATTGAAACTGCGCTGCTCGAAATGCCGGATGGAGAGCGCGCGAAACGGCTGGCGACACTAGAGAAATTGGCTGAACAACTGGCAAAGCAAGGCGCGGATCGGGGCGCGACTTTGATCGCACTCGGTGGAGGCGTGGTCGGCGATGTGACCGGGTTCCTGGCCTCGATTTACATGCGCGGCGTGGATGTGATCCAGGTGCCGACCACCATACTGGCCCAAGTGGATGCGGCGATTGGCGGCAAGACGGGCGTGAATCTTCTATCAGGCAAGAACCTGCTTGGGACATTTCATCAACCGCGCGCGGTGCTGGTGGATCCCGCTGTGCTGGAGACTTTGCCGGTGCGTGAATATCGGGCCGGGCTGTATGAGGCGTTGAAGTGCGGCATCATCGGAGATGCGGGATTGTTCCAGCTATTTGAGGAGAAACATAAAGAAATTCTGGCGCGAGATCCGGTGGTAGTCGAGAAGGTGATCGCGGATTCGGTGCGTCTGAAGGCGTCGGTGGTGAGCGCGGATGAACGCGAAGGCGGATTGCGGCAGGTGCTCAACCTGGGACATACGATCGGACACGCGCTCGAAGCGGAAACCGAGTACAAGCTGCTGCTGCACGGCGAAGCGGTGGCGTGGGGCATGGTGGCCGCGACCTACATTGCGCTTTCCACCGGGAAACTCGATAGCGTGACGGCTGGACGCATCATGAACGCCGTGCTGGGATTGGGCGAGCTGCCGCGGGTGAATGTGAAGACGTCGAATATCCTCAAGCGCTTGCGCTCTGACAAGAAGACGCGGCAGGGCGCAGTCCACTTCATTCTGCCGCGCGAGATCGGAAAAGTAGAGATTACGAGCGACGTGGGGGAAGCGATCGTACGCGCCGCGGTAGAAGAGGTCCGGAACCTGGCGCGCAACTGAATGACTCAACTCGAAAAGGAAAGAATCGTCGGTGCCGCTCCTGCTGGCGCGGAGAGCCGCGCCGCGGCGGCCCAGGCGGTGCGGGCGATGTTCACCTCGATCGCGCCCCGCTATGACCTGCTGAATCACGTTCTATCGTTCAATATTGACAGGCTGTGGTGGTGGCGGACGGCGCGCCGGTTCGATTCGATTTTGAAACGCCCGGGTGCGCGGGTACTCGATCTTTGTTGCGGAACGGGAGATATGACGTTTGCGTTACGGCGACGAGCCACATCGGCGGACACACAGATTCTGGGCGCGGATTTCTCGCATGCCATGCTACAGCGGGCGGCGGCGAAGGGAAATGGCACGTCTCTACGCTGGATCGAGGCGGATGCGCTTCAGTTGCCGTTTCCGCCTGCGCATTTCGATCTGGTGACATCGGCGTTTGGTTTTCGCAACCTCGCCGACTACGACGCGGGATTGCATGAGATCGCGCGCGTCCTGCGTCCGGGCGGGCGGTGCGGCATTCTGGATTTCGGAGAACCGGGCGGTTTGATGGGAGAGTTGTATCGCGTCTACTTCGAGAAGGTTTTGCCGAAGATCGGCACGTTGATTTCAGGAGTGCGCGGCCCTTATGCATACTTGCCGGCGTCGGTGGAGCGGTTTCCGGCGCCCGAAGAGATGATCGAACGCATGCGGAAAGCCGGTTTCAAAGAGGCTTCGTGGACTCCCTACACCTTCGGCATTGCGGGGCTTTATCTGGGTGTCAAAAAGAATCAGAACGTTTAGCTGCAGATCTGTTCGGGCCGAGAAGATCAAAGTCCTGGACCACAGAGGTCACTGACAACACGGAGCTCACTCAGAACAGAGAGGAATGCGGCTTTTCCCAGAGGTTCTCGGCGCACTCGGAGTCTCGGCGGTGAAATATTGTTTCATTATCTTTGGAAGGAATCCGTGAACGCTTCCAGATTTGTTTTCGTGATTACCCTCTCATAATCATCGCCCAGAAAATTCTTCAGGCGGTCGGTGTTCATGACGTATTGACCTGTCATGTAAGGGACGGCGTCCGGTGGGATGGCCGAGATGTTGCGGTTCCAGAGGAACTGCAGCACCAGACGCATGCCCCACTGGCCCGGGACGCGCACTAATTTGGCGTTCGCGATCTGAAAACATTGGGCAAACGAGAGAGGTCCGTCACGCCCCGCCACATTAAGGATGTTGAGGCGTTGCGCCTCCGGTTCCCGCTTGAGGATCCGGGTGATAAGGCGTGCCATATCGTCGACATGCACGAATTGCAGTTGATTGTCCAAATATTTCTGACCAAAGGGCAACACGCACGGCAGGCGTTTGCCAGCTTCACGCATGCGCGCGGCGCGAGGTCCTTTTCCGTTGGGCGTGCCGCGGAATGCTCCCATCAGATAATTGTCGACGCTGGCTCCGGCAAAAATGTGGGGGCGAAGAATGAAGACTCCACATCCCCGCAGGGAAGGCGCGCGCTGCTGCACAACCAGGTCGCTCTCCTTCTTGTGGATCGCATAGGGCAGCGTATGCGCGAGCAGGGGTGCATCTTCGGTCACGGGGTTGGGCAACTCGGATCCGTAGGCCGAGACGCTACTCGGAAAAATAAATTGGCGGACGATGGTTCCGGAAAGCCGGTTCGCTTCGGTAATCGCCTCCATCACACGGGCTGTGCCAGCCACGTTAATCTGCCACATTCGATCGAGGTCGAGCACTCCGGTACGCTGGGGATCGATGACAAATGCCAGATGGACGACGGAGATGGGCTTCAGTTCTCGCAGGAGGAGGTGCAACTGCCGCGTGGATTCTTCTTTCCCGAGGTCAAGAGGGACAAAGCGATCGATCGAAACAGTTGAGGATGCAGTGGGAGGCATGAGGTCAACACCCACCACTGCATATCCGGAGAGCTGCTCGAGGAGCCGGCGGCCAAGATTACCCGAAACACCGGTGACCAGGACGGTTGGCTTAGCCGTATCCATTTAGTCGGGATCGTCGTCCTTGTCCCTCGATTGGGCTGGCGGCCTGCGTCCGCGTGGCATTACAGGCATGCCAGGGCGGCTGGGCCCGAAGTAGGCTTCATTGAGTTCAGCATTATTTTGGAAGCCCGCCATGGCCTCGCGATAGCGCTGGGCGGAAAGCTGATTGCGGATTTCGGTTTTTACGGAGTCGAGCGGCATTGTCTCCTTGCTGATGATCTTGTAGATGTAGTTGCCGCTGGGATCGGAGATAACTTCGGAAACATCGCCGGCGTTGAGTTCCATGACGGACTGATGCGTGGCTGGAAGACTGGTGCGGCGGACTTTTTCCATCTTGGTGGGAGGAGGATTGCCAGGAAGACCCCCGGCCGTGAAGGCCTCCTTCTCCAGTTTGTCGGGATCTCCGCCCTTGACGAGCTGGGCACGCAGAAGGGTCGCTTCCTTCTTCATTGCTTCCTCGCCAGCCTTTTGTTGCTCCTCGGGGCTGGGCGTTTTTGCGGCAGCCTTGGGAGCCTCCGATGCCGAGCCAGCGTTGGAGGCTGTCTTCGGTGTGGCCGCGGGAGTTTCAGTCCGCTTGCTGTGAGGAACGAAAATCCTGATCAACGTGGCTTGTTCGAAGTTGGCGGCGTTCTTTTGATAGTAATCCTGGATATCCTGATCGCTCACGTTGTTGGCTTCGGATTGGAGGTTCTTGCTTAATTCCTGAGCAAGAATCTGCATGCGCGCGAAGTGCATGGCTTCGTCGAAGTGCGGCGTTTTATCGAGGCCACGCTTTTCCGCAGCGGACGACATGGTCAGCATGCGCGCATAGGCCATCGCCAGTTGGTGACGCATAGCCGGCGACATTCCCGGTTGCAGGGCGTCGGCCAGCTTTTCGAATTGAGCGCGGGTGAGAACAGTTTTGCAGGCATCGCCGGTGAGAGTAGCATCGGCGCAAAAGCCCTTGATCGTAAGGACCGTGTCGTCGGGGCCAACTTTTGCTTCGGGCGCAGACTCAGCCGCCTTGCCGTGTTCGCCGGCGGCGCCTGGCGTTTCATTTGGGGTAGCGGGGTGGGTGGGCTGGGCAGTTTGCCCGCTGACAAAAGCGACCAGCAGAAGACACAAGAGAAACTGACGAAACATGGACCAGAATCCTCCAGGAAGAAATGCGACATAATCCTAGCATGGCGAGCGCAGGATGGGGCAAATGGGCGAGGGGTTGGCGGCGGGCGAATCCAAAGCGATAATGGCGGATATGCCGGAAATGCAGGGCGCGGTCAACGCTGACTCGATGCGGCGGGAAAAGCGCATGGTGGCGGGGAACTCGGTATTGGCAGCGCTCCTGATCACCGCCCTGAAAATTGTGGTGGGGCTGGCAACCCAATCGCTGGGAATTCTCTCGGAGGCCGCCCACTCCGGGCTCGATCTGATCGCGGCGGTGGTCACTCTTTTTTCGATCCGGGTCTCGGACAAGCCAGCCGACGCCGATCATCAGTACGGACACGGCAAGGTAGAAAGTTTTTCGGCATTTATCGAAACCGGCCTGCTGTTGCTGACCTGCGCCTGGATCGTCTACGAAGCGGCCAAGCGACTTTTCTTTCGCAGCGTCGAAATCGAGCCGAGCGTGGCTGCTTTCCTGGTGATGTTTCTGTCGATGGGTATCGACGTGTGGAGATCGCGCGCACTCGGCGGCATGGCGAAAAAATACGACAGCCAGGCGCTGGAAGCCGATGCGCTGCATTTTTCGACCGACGTTTGGTCGAGCGCGGTGGTCATTCTGGGCTTGACCCTGGTGTGGGCGGGGCGCAGGTTTCAGGTTGAATGGTTGCGGCAGGCGGACCCGATTGCGGCTTTGTTTGTAGCCTGCGTGGTGGTGAACGTAAGTTGGCGGCTGGCTCGCAGGACGATGGATGCCTTGCTGGACGCGGCGCCGGCGGGCGTGCGCAATCAGATTCTGGATCGCATCGCGACCGTGGATGGAGTGCTGGAGGTTGACCGGGTGCGGATCCGGAAGTCGGGTAACCACTATTTCGCGGACGTGTCGCTGGGGATGGCCCGAAATTTCACCTTCCAGCGCTCGGAGCAGGTTTCCGACGCAGTGACGGCGCGGGTGCAGGAGGTTCTGCCGGACGCCGACGTGATGGTGCATTCTGTTCCCCGGGCCCGCCGTAGTGAAAATATTTTTGACCGGATTCGTGCGGTTGCAACCCGCCACAACTTTAACGTGCATGACATCAGTGTGCAGGATCTGGCCGGGGAATTGCATGTGGAACAGCATCTGGAACTGGATGAACAACTCAGCATGAAGAAGGCGCACGACGAGGTTACGCGCCTGGAGGCGGAGATGCGGTCTGAGATTCCGGAGATTGCGACCATTCTGACGCATATCGAGAGCGAACCGGCGACCATCGAATCGGGTGAGCAAATCGTGCTCGAGCCGAGATTGGAAGAGCGTCTGAGGGACGTTGTAAAGGATTTTCCGGAAGTGATGGACGTGCACGAATTTCAGTTCAAGAACATTCGTGGTCGCCTTTACGTTTCCTGCCACTGTACTCTGCCCGACGAAATGCCGCTATCGCGCGTGCACGATGTACAGACGGCGCTCGAAATACGGTTCAAGCACGATGCGCCGGAGTTGTTTCGGGTATTGATCCATCCCGAACCGGTGACCGACAACCGGCGGTAGCAGGGGTCTCAAAAAATTGAGTTTGGATAAGGCACGACTTTATCCGTGCCGTTCAGATCTATTTGGATCACGAAAGGCACCATGATTGAAGCGACGCTGAACTGGACGGACAACGAGCGATATGTGGGGTCGGCAACCTCGCGGCACGCGATTGTGATGGACACAGCCGCCGAAAAGACGGCCAACACCCCTATGGAGCTGGTGTTGCTCGCATTGTGCGGCTGCACGGCATCGGATGTGGTGGGGATTCTGCGGAAGAAACGCGAGCCGTTTACCGGGCTCGAAGTGCGAGCCAAAGGGGACCGGGCCGACGGGTATCCGGCCGTATACACATCCATCCACCTGACCTATACGGTTCGCGGAGATGTTAGCAAGAAGGCAATGGAAGACGCGGTGCGGCTTTCGAAAGAAAAATATTGCTCGGTTTCCGCGATGCTGGAGAAGACCGCCAGGATCACCTATACCATCGAGCACATCGCGTGAAGGTTGCGTTTCATCCCAATGCGCTGCGGGGCTATTTTTATATTGGAAGCGCGGCCCTGCTCTGGGGAATCTCCGCGACTCTCGGGCGCGCGGCCTTCACCGGCCATCTGTTCGGGGCAGGAGCCTTGGGAAAGATCGATCCGCTGATTCTCTCCCAGAGTCGCGTAACGCTTTCGCTCGCCGTCTTGCTGCCGGTGTTGCTGGCACGACGCGGAGCGGCTGCGCTGGCGGTTCCCGCCCCCGACCTGTTCCGTCTTTGCCTTCTCGGAGTTCTGGGGGTGGCGGCGTCAAACTATCTTTACTACCTGGCGATTCAACGTACAAATGTCGCCACGGCGATCATTCTGCAATACACGGCGCCGGTATGGGTGCTGCTGTACACACTAGCGCGCGGAGCGCAGCGGCCGTCATTACGAAGAATCGGGGCCGTGGGTCTCGCGGTTGCAGGCTGCGCGCTGGCGGTCGGGCTGGTGGGCTCGGGCGGTTTTCGAATGGACGTGATTGGCGTGACGGCGGCGCTGCTGGCGGCGTTTTCATTTGCGCTCTATAACGTCGGCGGACACAGCTTGCTGGCGCGCTACGACCGGTGGAAGGTGCTGTTGTGGGTGCTGGTGGGGACGGCGGGATTCTGGCTTTGCGTGAATCCTCCGTGGAAGATCATCGCCGCCCACTATGGACGCGCGCCGTGGGAATTCATGGCGCTCTTTTCGCTGGTCTCGGTGCTTCTGCCATTCTCCTGTTACTTCGCCGGCTTGCAGCACCTGGAGCCCACGCGCGCCGTGGTAGTCAGTTGTCTGGAGCCGGTGTTCAGCATTCTGCTCGCGGCCGTGCTCTTGGGAGAGCTGTTGCATCCCATGCAGACCGTGGGAATTGTGCTGGTGCTGCTGGCGATTGTGCTGATCCAGATGCCCGAACGCAGGGCACGCGGCGAAGAATTGCTGGTCGAACCGATCGAGTGAGACCTTTGAGCGCCCGTTGTTGATGAGGCGTGTGTGCTCCCTTACTCCAGGGCCTTCCCCTTCGTCTCGGGCAGCAGGGTAGCCATCAGGCTGGCCAGCAGGAATGACGCTGCGCAAAGAAAGAATGCCCAGTTCAGTCCTTTCATGTCGCCGATGCGTCCGATCACGAACGGGGAGACGCAACTCATCGCCCGTGCGCCTGTATACGTGACGCCAAGCCCGCGCGCCCGCAAACTCGTCGGATAGATCTCGCTGCCGACGGTTCCGCAACCAGAAAACCAGCCGGTGGCGAAAAACGCAACGACGGCCCCAAGCACCAGCAGCGCGGCTTCCGACCGCGCCATCGCATACACGGGGATGAGCAGCGCGGCGGCGAACAGGTAGAGCATGAACGACCGCCGCCGGCCCAGCCGGTCGGCTACCCAGCCAAAGCTGATGTATCCCGGAAACATGCCGAGCAGATTTAGAACCAGGAGCAGCGTGGTCGTGCCCATGATGCTAAAGCCGCGTCCGCCACGCGCGACCGGCAACGACAGATAAGCCGGAACCCACTGAAACAACCCCCACCAGCCAAACAATCCGAAGAAATTCAGGAAGAGCAGGGCGAGCGTGCTGTTGAGGTAAGGCGCGCGGAAGATAGCAAAGAAAGATTCATCCCTCTGCGTTCGGCGCCTGCCCGGAGCGATGTCGAAGGGTGTCCCCTGTGGTTCAAGCTCTTGACCTTGGGTCTCCAGCCCCACGCGTTTAATCCACATCTCGGACTCAGGCACGCGGTTGCGAATCCAGAGCGTGACGAGGGCAGGCAGGATACCGACGAAAAATACGGCGCGCCAGTTGGCATAGCGAAGGACGATGCCCGCAACCAGAGCGGCGAGCGCGTAACCGATGGCCCACGAACTTTGCACGATCGCAAGTGCTTTGGCGCGGAGTTCGTCCGGCCAGGTCTCGGCAACCAGAGTTGCGCCGGTATTCCATTCGCCACCCATCCCCAAGCCAAGGATGAAGCGAACAATCGCCAGCATGAGCACAGTCGTGGAAAGACCCGAAGCAAACGAGCAGACCGAGTAAGTAAGAATGCTGAGGCTCAGAGCGCGCTTGCGCCCAATGTGATCGGCAAGGAATCCGAACATAACGCCGCCAATGCCCGAAGCCAGCAGCATCAGAGTAGAAAGCAGCCCAGCGGTAGCCTTGGTCATTCCAAGATCGCGCATGACGTGCACCAGCACGAGCGCATAGAGCATGGCATCGAAGGAGTCAAGCATCCAGCCAAGCGAGGCGGCGAGCAGCGTGCGACGCTGGTTGGGAGTGGCTTGCTGGAGGAGTTGGATGGGGCCGATGGCCATCGGGGAGGGATTGTAGCAGGAGGGGGAGGTGACGAAGGAATCGAGGGGCCTAGTCCATCGAAACGACATTCATTAATGCGAACGGATTCAGCGATAGGCTTCCGAACGGTGTTTCACGGAATGGATGAGCAGGGTGTCGGGCGGTTCTTCAGTAAAGCGAACACGATAGTCGCCGACGCGGAGCCGCAGTTCGCTGGAGTCGCCCTGCAACTTCTTGATGTCGCCTTGGCCAGTCTCAGCGAAGCGGTGGAGAGTCGTAAGGATCCGCATGGCGGCATCGCGGTCGATCTGGCGAATATCGTCGCGTGCGGGGACGGTAAAAATGATCTTTTTCACGCCGGTCAGCGCTTGAGATCGTCGCCGGAGAGGCCGAACTCGGCAAGGATGTCCCCGCTGGGAATGCCCTCGCCGGGATGCTGCGCCATCCAGGCCTTGGAGGCGGCAACGGCCTTACGCTCTGCTTCGCTCTCGGGTTCGTCGTCGGTGGGGGCATTAGCGATGGCGCGGGAGACGGGGTCAAGCATGGCCTCCAGCAGGCCCACTACGGCGGACAACTGACTGGGGGCGATGCGCTCGATCAGTTCGTGCGCTTTTTCCTTAGTTTGAACGTAAGGCATTGTAAAACCCCTAATCTAACTATACTGCGCCGCTCCAATGAGATTATCAACCGGTCGACCGGCTGGGGCAAGTAACGGAAGAAACTATTCGCGGAAGTGCCATGGAGGGCGTCTGGCGCGGGCGCCCCGCACGCCGCTCGGCTGGATGCTCGACTGATTCGACGCCATGCTTTACGAAATCGTGCTCGAGTACGCAGCAACTAGGAGCGAACCCCCGCCCGCCCCAACCTCCGCAAATACGTCTGCGCCTTCCCCACATCGCGCCCGATCTGCTCTCGCAGAGCTTCGACGGACGGAAACTTGATCTCATCGCGCAGACGATCCAGGAAATAAAGTTCCACTTCGGTTTCGGCGGAAAGTTCGAGCGGATGGAAATTCAGCAGGTGCGTTTCGATGGCAAAAGAATCGGCGCCAAAAGTGGGACGGTTCCCGACGTTAGTCACGGAATCGAAACATTCTTCGCCTACGCGCGTGCGCGTGACATAGACGCCATCTTTGGGGACAAGCTCCTCGTAGCGTGCGAGATTAATAGTAGGCACGGTGTATTTGGAGCCATAGCCACGTCCGCGGCCGGGCGTGGAAAGAATGCTGAAGGGACGGCCGAGCAGGTGGCGTGCGCGGCTGGCACGGCCTTCCGAAAGCAACTTGCGGATGTGGCTGCTCGAAACGTGCTCGCCCCGCAGGCGCAGCTCGGGATAATCATGCACTTCAAATCCCATCTCGCGGCCGAGTTCACGTAACACTTCAACATTTCCCGCCGCCTTATGGCCAAAATGAAAGTTATATCCCTCATGCACCTCGCGAGCGTGCAAGTGCCTCTTCAGGATGTCATGGGCAAACTGGTGCGGCGTCATCAGCGAAAGATCGCGCGTAAAGGGCAGCACGAGAACGCCGTCGAGAGCAGTAGTCTGAAGCAGGCGGAGTTTCTCCGGCGCAGGAGTCAGCAGCTTAAAGGCGTGATCGGGCCGGAGAATGCGCACTGGGTGAGGCTCGAAAGTGACGACGATCGACAGCGCCTTCGTAGCCTGGGCGCGGCGCACGATTTCATCGATCACCGCCCGGTGAGCGCGGTGGACGCCATCGAAGTTGCCGACGCTGACAATCGAGGGACCGAAGTCGCGGGAGATATCGTCGAGTTTGTGAAAAATGTGCATTCGAAAGTTTTTCACCGCCGAGACGCCGGGGTCACCGAGAAAATTCTAATCATGGTTTTCTCGGCGCTCTCGGCGTCTCGGCGGTGAGACTCAAATCTCAAACTCCAGCTTCATCCCGTCATAGGCCAGTTGCACTCCGGCCGGCAAAGCCGCGTCCGTCGCTGCATGCGGCAGATCGTGACAAATGTGAGTAAAGAATGTGCGCTTCGGTTTCACCTCAGCCACGATCTGCAGCGACTGTTCAACCGTCGAGTGCGTGGGATGCGGCTGGTAGCGCAGCGCATCCAGAAAAAGAATATCGAGATGGCGCAGCTGGTCGAGCGATTCGGATGGCACGGAACTGTGGTCGGTCAGGTAAGCCGCCGATCCAAAGCGGAAACCGATGATGGGAGTCTCGCCGTGGATGACCGTAACCGGCTCGAAGCTTGCGCCAAATAATTCAATGAGGCCTTCGATCGGCTTGAGTTCGACCAGCGGCAGGCCTCCGAATTTGTAGTCGGCCTCGAAGATGTAACGGAACATGTTGCGCAGAAATTCGCAGTTCCGGGGCGTGGCATACAAAGGCATCTTGCCAGGCTTGTGGCGATAGGTCAGTGGCCGCAAGTCGTCGATGCCCAGGATGTGATCGGCATGGGTATGCGTATAGAGCACGGCGTCAAGTTGGGTGATGTGCTCGCGCAATGCCTGCTCGCGAAAATCCGGAGTGGTGTCGATCAGTACATGGCGTCCGCTATAACTGAGCATGATGGACGGGCGGGTGCGGCGGTCGTGCGGATCGCTCGAATGGCAGACCGCGCAGTCGCAGCCGATGGTAGGAACTCCCATTGACGTGCCGCTGCCCAGAACCGTCAGAGTGGCGTGCATTCAGCCTTTGGTACCCGGGTTCGAGCCCGCGGGTTGCGGAGGCCGCGCCAATTCGTTGGTCACTTCGACGTAGGCCATGCGCAGCTCATAAAGGCAGTTCTGCAAAAACCCCTGCTCTTTCGAGGTGAGATTGCCTTTGGTTTTCTCGGCGACCATGCCCAGCGTGTCGATGGTCTGGCGGGCGCCGAGCAGGTCGACCCCGGGTTGACCGCCCTGCTCGTGCATCAGGCCGAGCTGCATCATGGCGGTCATGTAGAGCGAGGCCATGAATCGTTCAAAAGTTACTTCGAGTTCCTGGGCGGAGTGCCCGCTTAATTCGACTCGGCGATCAAGATCGCGCGACGACTTCTGGTAGGCGTCTTGTTGCGCCTTCTGCTCCGAGGCGGTCGGCGGTTCCGGCACCCCCGCTTCGGGCGCGACCTCGGAAGCGGCGCTCGTCGTTGAAGGCGGCGGGGAAGCGACGGCCGCGGCCGATGGAGTCGGTTCGACTGGTTCCGCTTTCTCTTCGGTGGAAGGGGAACGCAACTCGCCGTCGGCTGTGAACAGACGCCGGTCGCTTACTTTGAATTCGCTGTCTTTTTTATTTTCGGGCATATAGTTTTTCCTGATTATGTTTTGCGGTGCTCAGTTCAAGCGATCGGTAATGTTGACGGCTTCAGCGTCGCGGCGCCTGCGCGCAAATTCTTGTTCATGGCTTCGCGCCGCAGATAGCCTAACGCGATGGCCCGGTCTCCTGCCGCCAAAGGTAAGTTAGCGCTGCTGGTGATTTCGCCCATTTCTTTCGCGTCAGCTTCAATCTTGGCGCCGGGCTCAGGCAGCGGTCCTTCAGCGAGAAAGGCAGTGAACATGCGATGCACAGCGCCCCGCGAGCGGATTCGCTCCACAATTTCCTGTCCCAGATAGCAGCCTTTGGTGAAATTCAGAGCGCGCATCTGGCCGGTTTCCTGCGGCAGGTCGCGCTCGCGGATATCCACGCCATAGCGCGGAACGCCCCGGCGGATCCGGTGCAGTTCCAACGCTTCGCCGCCCACCGCTTTCGCTCCGGCGGCGATCAGCGCCTCCCAGGTGGATTTCCGCTTGTCAGGAGCGATCCATAGCTCGTAGGAGTTGTCCGACAAATCATCGCCGCGCACCAGCGTGCACTGCAGGCAAGCGCAGGCACAATCGCATTTTGGTTCGCACAATTCGAGCGGAACAAGGTCCGGCGCGTGGATGCCAGCGGTGCGCAACACGGTTTGCGCTTGCGGTCCGGCCAAGCCAATCGCCGTCACCTTGTCGCTGATGTCCGTGACCTCAACGTCGTCGGCGATGATGTAGTGCTCGAATAACTGCAGGATTTTTTCTCGTTGGCTTGCTTCGGTGTCGACCATCAGCGAGTCGCCCAGGTTATAAGCGTAGAGATCGGCCTGTATGCGCCCCTGGGCATTCAACAGAAAACAGTAGACGCCATGGTTCGGAGCTAGATCGCGGATATTGTTCGTGACCATGCCGTTCAGCCAGCGCACGCGGTCGCCGCCCGCGAGCTTGATCTTCGAGCGCGCAGTGAGGTCGTAGACTCCGCAGCCGGAGACGAGCGCCTGGAATTCCGAGCGGACGTCGCCGTAGTCCCTCACAGCGGGTAAGAGCTGCGCCATATGTTGGTGCAAAGTGGTACCCATGCTTACTATTTGATTATAGCGAAGACTAACCGGCGCAAAATCCGGGGTGATTCTGTTATCTTCGGTCGCGTGAGCGTAAACAGAAGAATTGCCGTTATTGCGGGCGACGGGATCGGCAAAGAGGTCATTCCGCAGGCGGTGAAGGTCGTTCAGGCCTCGGGCGCGGCGGTGGAGTTCACGTCGTTCGACTGGGGAGCGGATCGCTATCTCGCGGATAAGACGACGGTGCCTCCGGATGGGTTCGCCATGCTGGCGCGCGAGTTTGATGCCATTCTTGTCGGAGCGTTCGGCGATCCGCGTGTCCCTTCGAATATTCATGCGCGGGAAATTCTGCTCGGCATGCGCAGCAAAATGGATTTGTATGCAAACGTCCGCCCGGTGCGCCTGCTGGATGCGGCGCTTTGTCCGCTGAAGGGAGTGGAGCCGAAGGACCTGGATTTCGCGGTGATTCGCGAGAACACCGAGGGCGTTTACGGCGATCTGGGTGGAGTTTTCAAGCAGGGGACGCCCGACGAAGTCGCGATTCAGGAGGATGTGAACACGCGCAAGGGAGTAGAGCGGATCATCCGCTACGCATTTGAATTGTGCGCGCACAGCACGAAGCAGGACGGCTCGCCTCGGCGGCGCGTGCTGATGTGCGACAAGTCGAACGCCATGACCCATGCGGGCGGCCTCTGGCAGCGCGTCTTCAAGAGCGTTGCCGCGGAATTTCCTCAGCTCGAAACCCAGCACATGTACGTGGACGCGCTCTGCATGCAGATGGTGTGCGATCCGCGCGCCTTCGATGTGATCGTCACCAATAATATGTTTGGCGACATCATCACCGATCTTGCGGCCGGATTACAGGGTGGTATGGGAATGGCGGCCAGCGGCAATATTCATCCGGGTAAGACTTCAACGCGGTTAATCGGGATGTTTGAGCCGGTGCACGGCTCAGCCCCGCCCATTGCAGGAAAAGATCTGGCGAATCCCGTAGGTGCCATTCTCACAGCGGCGATGATGCTGTCGCATCTGGGGATGAACGCGGAGGCGCGAAAGATCGAAGCGGCCGTGCTGGAAGCGGTGCGGCAGAAGAAGACAACCGCGGACATTGGCGGGACGCTCGGGACGCGCGAAACAGGAGAGTGGCTGGCCGAGCGAGTGAAACGAAGCAGTTGATGGCGGATGGTTGTTTCCGCCAGTCATCCTGAGCGCAGGCGGAGTGGAAGGACCCCTACGCCCTCCGCGGCATTTTCCGACTCTTCAGGTCGTTCTCTCACCCTCGCGTGCTGCTAACATCAGAGTGCGCGGTGAGAATTCCCTTACGCTCCATCGATTGGTTGAGTTGCTAGGGTCCTTCGACTCCGCTGATGCATTCGCACGCGAATGCATCGGCTCCGCTCGGGATGACATTGATCAGGATGAAATTGAAGATGAGGTTCCTTCCCATCGTTATCATATTTCCTTTGCTGATGGCGGCCGTCGCGTGGCCTCGGATCGCTCAGGCGCAATCTCCCACTGACAAAGCTCAGGCTCAAACCAAAAATCAAACCACGGCAGATCAGCCGCCGACTTCCTCGGCCGAGGGCGCCGCCTCCAAGACACCCAAGGAACAGATCATCTCGCCCAAGGAAGCGAAGGAGCTTTTTCGGTCGGTGGACGAGATTTTGAAATTCGCGAGCGACGATACCGGGTTGCCCATCGATCATGAGGTCAAGCGCCGGCTGGCCGATCGCAAGGAAGTCGAGTCCTACCTGCAAAAGGGAATGAAGGACGACAAGGATGCGAAGCGCTTGGAGCGCTCCTCGGTCGTGCTGAAGAAATTTGGACTGCTGCCGCGTGACTTTGACCTCGGACCGTTTCTGGTGGCCATGCTGAAGGAGCAGGTCGCGGGATACTACGATCCCAAAAAGAAGACCGTCAACATTCTGAACTGGATCGATCCCGAACAGCAGAAGCCGGTGCTGGCGCATGAACTGACGCACGCGCTCCAGGACCAGTCCTTCGGCATGGAGAAATGGATGAAGGAGGCGGAGACCGAAGGCGACAAGAAATTGGATCCGACGCCTGCGGACATCGATACCGACGAGGAATCCGAGGCGCGGGAGGCGGTCGTTGAAGGTCAGGCAATGGTGGTGATGATGGATTACGCGCTCGCGCCCACGGATAAAACGCTGCTCGAGATGCCGCAGATTGGCGAGGCGCTGAAGCAGGGAATGCTGGATGGTCCGGCAGATTCTCCGACCTTTCGCGACGCCCCGATTTTTCTCAAAGAGGAGTTGACGTTTCCTTACCGCTACGGAATGGACTTCACGCTGAAGCTGGAGAAGGCGGGCGGCAAGGAACAAGCCTTCGCCGGGGCATTCAAGGATCCGCCGAAGACCACCCGTGAGATCATGGAGCCGGATACCTATCTGGCGCACGAGAAGTTGGACCCGGTGAAGCGCATCGACTTCAAGAAGGATCTCGCTGCATATGACGCCTTCGACATCGGTGCCATGGGCGAGTTTGACGTGGATGTGCTGGTGGAACAGTACGCCGGGCGGAAAGAAGCCGAGTCGATCTATCCCGAGTGGCGCGGCGGCTACTACTACGCGGGCCGTGTAAAGGGAACGAAGTCAGGCCCGCTCGGAGTGCTCTATGTTTCGCGCTGGTCGAGCCCCGCCAAGGCCGCGGAATTTGGAGCGGTCTACGCCAAGTCGCTCGCGCAGCGCTATCAAAAGCGGCAAGGTCTTGGACCGGACGGCAAAATTGCGCCCGACGCTCCGCCCGCCGATTCATGGCGCACATTGCGCGGACGCCATGCCTGGATGACGGAAGAAGGAGCAGTGGTCATCGACGTCCGCGGAGATTCGGTGCTCGTGAGCGAAAGTATGGATGAGGAGACGACCAATCGCATTGAGGCGGATTTCTTTGGGGACAACGCGGAGAAGAAATAGATCTGAGCAAGTCAAAAGTCAGAAGTCAAATTGCAGAAGTAAACCCGTCATGAGGTACTCGGTTTGGGTTTTACTTCTGCAATTTGACTTCTGACTTTTGACTTCTCGCCGTCTTGTATAATCACCAGTTCTGCGGTCAGTTTCCTTTCATTTCAGGAGCGCAATTGCAGCAGTCAGAGATTGGCATTATCGGGGGCAGTGGTTTGTATCACATGCCCGGATTCACCGACGCGCACGAACTGCGCCAGCAAACACCGTTTGGCGATCCCTCCGACGCATACATTCTGGGCACGCTCGAAGGGCGTAAGGTCGCCTTTCTGGCCCGTCATGCTCGCGGGCATAAACTGCTGCCGAGTGAACTGAATTTCCGCGCCAATATCTACGGCTTCAAACAGCTGGGAGTCGAGCGCATCGTTTCGGTTTCGGCGGTGGGCTCGCTGAAAGAAGAACATAAGCCGCTCGATTTTGTGATCCCGGACCAATTTTTCGACCGCACGCGCCATCGCATCGACACCTTTTTTGGCGACGGCATTGTCGCGCACATTGGATTCGGGGAGCCCGTCTGCGGAGAACTCACCAGAGTTGTCAACGGTGCGTGCAAGAGTGTAGGCGTCACAGGCAAGCTCGGTGGAACATACGTGTGCATGGAGGGTCCGCAGTTTTCCACCAAGGCCGAGTCAAACGTCTACCGCGGCTGGGGTGCTGATGTCATCGGCATGACGAATCTGCAGGAAGCGAAACTGGCGCGCGAGGCGGAGATCTGCTATGTAACGATTGCCATGGTGACCGATTACGACTGCTGGCATCCGCAGCACGATGAGGTCACAGTGGCGCAGATCATTTCGGTTTTGACGAAGAACGCCGAGAACGCGGCCCAAGTCGTCAAAGCCACGGTAGCCACATTGCCGAAGACGCGGTCCTGCAAGTGCGGATCCGCGCTGGCGCATGCGATTCTGACGGACCCGGCTGCGATTCCCGCAGGGACGAAAGACAAGTTGAAGTTGATCCTGGGAAAGTATTTGAAGTAGAGGCCACGGTTAGACCACGGTTAGAAACGATGAGCATATTAGTTGTAGGTTCGGTTGCATTCGACACCATTGCCACGCCTTCGGGTACCGTGAAGGACATTCTGGGCGGTGCGGCCACTTACTTCGCCCTGGCGGCAAGTTACTTCACCGAGGTACGCATGGTGGCCGTGGTGGGCGATGACTTTGGCGCCCAAGACGAAGCCGTGTTCAAGAGGCGCGGTGTCGACACACAAGGAATCGAGCGGACAGCGGGCAAAACGTTTCGCTGGGGCGGGCAGTATCTCGACAACCTGAACGAGGCGAAAACCGACTTTACGGAATTGAATGTGTTTGAAAAGTTCCAGCCGCGTATTCCCAAAGAATATTCTGATACGCAGTTCCTGTTTCTCGCCAACATTCACCCGGCGCTGCAGCGCGGAGTGCGCTTGGAGATGGATGGCGTGCGCCTGACCGGCGGCGACACCATGAATTACTGGATCCAGCGGACCCCCGAAGAACTGGCAGAGACCCTGAAGGTGGTCAATGTGCTGCTGATCAACGACACAGAAACCAGGATGCTCGCGCACGAGAAGAATCTGTTGCGTGCCGCGAATAAGGTTCTGGCCCTGGGGCCGCAGGCGCTGGTCGTCAAGCACGGCGAATACGGAGCGACGATTTTCTTCCGTGAAGGCGCCTTCGGCATCGGATCGCATCCGTTTCGCGCACCCGCACTTCCCATCGATGAAGTAAAGGATCCGACTGGTGCGGGCGATTCCTTCGCTGGCGGATTCATGGGGTACATTGCGTCGCAGGGAGAGATCAACCGGGAAGTGCTCAAGCGCGCGTTGTTTTATGGCGGCGTGATGGGGTCGTTTGCCGTGGAACGCTTTGGCACGGAGCGCCTGCAGAACCTTTCGCGCGAGGAAATTGATGCGCGCTTTCAGGTCTTCCGCGAACTGACGCACCTGTCCTGAGGATTCGCCAGAACACGGAAACTCCAGGAATCAAGAATAGGGAAGGGCGCGACGTTCAGTCGTGCCAGAAGGGGCTAGAGGAGGTTCGGAGCTTCAGCCCCCGGATGGGGGCGCTCCGCACGTTTGCTCAATTCCATGCCTGCTCGCGTAATCACCGCCAACGACGCTCGCGACGGCCACCTCGCCCGGGTTGCCGGACTGGCCGTTCTCGCATCTCTCGCTTCTTTTTTTTATTACTTCCAGCGCGGTGACATTCTTTCGCACGGAGATGCGACAGCGCACATTAACATTGCGCGCCGGGTATTCGATTCCCTGACTCCCGGCCTGCTCCAACTGGGAACCGTCTGGCTGCCGTTGCCCCATCTGCTGATGATCCCGTTTATTTTCCCCAACAAGATGTGGCAGAGCGGCATGGGCGGATCAATTCCTTCCATGATCGCCTACGTGTTCGGAGTATTGGGCATTTTTCGGCTGGTACGCGCCTTGCTGCGGTCCGACTCCCGTACGCAACCAGCGGCGGTCGTGAGCGCATGGGTGGCATCCTTCGCCTATGGCGCCAATCCAAACCTGATCTACATGCAGACCACAGCGCTCACCGAGACGCTCTACCTGACCTTTTTCATCTGGGCGATGGTGTACTTCACGGAATTTCTCAGAGACCTCAGACAAAGAGAAAGCGGATCGCCGACTAACTTCGCCAGCCGCGCCCTTCGGCCCTGTGCCTGTTGTGTGGCGTGCGCGGAAATGACGCGTTACGATGGCTGGTTTCTAGCGGGTGTGATGGGTGCGATTGTCGTGGTAATTGCAGCACGGCAATGGCGACACGAAGACCCCGCGTTGCGATGGAGCGCACTGAAGTTTCTCTTTGGAATAGCCGTGGCACCCGTGCTGTGGCTGGTCTACAACTGGGTGATATATGGCAATCCGTTGGAGTTTGCGAACGGGCCCTATTCCGCGAAAGCGATTGAGCAGCGAGTGGGCGCGCCCAATCCGGCATTCCACAATCTGTGGGTCGCAGTTCTCTATTTCTTGAAAGCGGCGCAAGCCACATTGGCTGTCGGAAACTGGGGCCGCTTCTGGCTCCTGGCAGCCATAGTGTCAAGCCTGCTCGCCTTGTGGATCTTTCGTGGCAAGGTTGTGGCCCTTTTGCTCTTGCTGTGGGCGCCTGTTCCGTTCTATGCCTATTCCATCGCCTATGGCTCGGTGCCTTTGCATGTACCGATGTGGTGGCCGTTCGCTGTTTTCAACTTTCGCTTTGGACTGGAACTGCTGCCTTCGTTCGCGGTTGCGGCAGGATTGCTGCTGGCAACCACCTATGTATGCTTTGCCCAAGGGCAACTCTGGAAATTGGCCGCAGTCGTGGCGGCCCTGATCGTCACCAGCTACGCATTTGTTTTGAACGCAGAACCGCTGTGCCTGGTGGAGGCGTCCAGGAACTGGGAAATGCGCCGTGGCCTGGATACGTCGGTCGAGCAGGTAATAAAGGAATTGCCTCCGAACTCGCGGTATTTGATGGACCTGGGAACCCACGTCGGCATTATGGAGCGGCTTGGGATTCCATTGCGCCGCGTAGTGAATAGTGAAAATCGCCGCCCTTGGAAGAGGCCGACGGATCCCGAAGGCATTTGGGAGCATGCGCTGGCCGATCCAAGTCGCTATGTGAACTATGTGATCGCCTTCGAGGGCGATACCGTTGACCGCGGTGTCGATAAGACGAGTCTCACCTTGCTGGCGGTGATTCATTCCTGGGGACAACCGCCGGCACGGATTTACGCCACAAACCATCCTCCGAATCAATCCCGTTAACCTTTCCCGGCATGGGGTGCGGAAAGCTCTGGGAGGGCGATGATAAAATCCGCCGAAATGATGCAACACGACCGACGCAACATGACTGATGGAGTACGACTGATGGAACACAAATGACAGCCTCTCCCACCGATGGATCGCAGAAGGGTATTGCCTTTACAAAGGCTTCCGCCTGCGGCAATGACTTTCTGATCGTCGAGGGCATGGAAGTTTCCGCTTCCGGTGATCTCAGCGCGCTCACCCGGCGTTTGTGCGATCGCCACAACGGAGTGGGCGCGGACGGCGTAGAGTGGCTGTTTCCGGATGCCGAAGCCGATGTGAGAGCGCGTCTGATCAATGCAGACGGGTCCGAGGCGGAGATATCGGGCAACGGCACGCGCTGTGTGGCGGCGGAGATTTGCGCCCGCGCTGCCAGCGAAAAGACCGAGGTTGTCATCCGCACCGGAGCCGGATTGAAGACCTGCCGCCTGGTGGAGAATAGAACCCCGGCGTTTGAATTCGAAATCGAGATGGGCCAGCCAGTCGTCGGAGAGCAATTGACGATTGAGACCATGTGGCTGCGTGCCGTCGGCACGAGCGTTTCGATGGGCAACCCGCACTTCGTGGTTTTCGTGGACATCTTTCAGGAGGGCTGGCAGAAGCAGGCAGCGCTCATTCAAACGCAGCGCCAGTTTCCCCAGGGCACGAATGTCGAGTACGCAGTGGTACGCGGACCGAATGAAATCGAGATTCGTCTGTATGAGCGCGGCGTGGGAGAAACGCAGTCATCGGGTACGGGATCGTGCGCTTCGGCAGTGGCCGCGATTGCGGCCGAGCGCGTGGTGTCCCCCGTGAGAGTGGTCGCGCCCGGAGGTTCGCAGACCGTGCGCTGGGAGAATCGGGTTCATCAAAATCTGGTTCATCAAGATCAGGTTTATCTCCGGGGTCCGGCAACGCTCGTGTGCCGGGGAGAATTCTTCGTTTAAGATCGATTCCTGATGGCAGCCGCTCCCGAAAAATCTCGAATCAAGCCTCGCGCGCTTCGCAAGGGCGACAAGGTAGGGATTATTGCGCCCGCCTCGAACATCAAGCGCGAAGCTTTGGAGGCCGGCTGTGACGGGCTTCGCGCCACCGGCTATGAGCCCTTCTATTTCCAATCAATTCTGGAACGCGATCTGTACGTCGCAGGCTCGGTCGAGCGCCGGGCGCGGGAACTCGAAGAGATGTTCGTGCGGGACGATATCCGCGCCATCGTTTGTGCACGGGGAGGGTATGGATCGAACTATCTGTTGCGGTCGGTCGACCTGGCAAAGATTGCCGCACACCCGAAAATCTTCGTCGGATACAGCGACGTTACAACACTCCTGACCTGGTTTGCCGATAAGGCCAATCTGATCACGTTTCATGGTCCGATGGTCACCAAGGATTTCGCGGTTGCCGGCGCCGTGGATCTGTCGTCATGGCAGAACGCATTGAGTGGACAAGCCGAGTGGTTGATCGATGAAAGTTCCGGTGCCAAGCCACTGCTGGCGGGCGAGGCCGAGGGTTTTCTTTACGGTGGATGCCTCTCCATGCTGGTTGCCGCGCTGGGCACGCCTTACGACATACACACGGCCGGAACCATTTTGTTCGTCGAAGATGTGGCGGCCAAGCCGTATCAGGTCGACAGGATGCTGATGCAATTGAAGCTGGCGGGAAAGTTGAAGGACGTGCGCGGAATCGTCTTCGGAGAAATGATGGATTGCCGCCAAAGCGCCACGCAAGACTACACGCTGGAAGAGGTAGTGTTGCGCGTGGTGGGTGATCTCGGAATTCCGGTAGCCTTTGGATTACGATCGGGTCACGTTTCGCGGGCGAACATCACGCTCCCGCTGGGAGTGCACGCGCGATTGGAGGTTGGCAGCGAGGTGAAACTCAGAATTCTCGAAGGTGCTACCGAACTGCGATAGCCGCGGAGTACACAAAGGCCCAAGGGAAAATCAGAAGTCACGATAGGGAAGATCAGTAGTTACAACGATGACGAAGACGAATTTCAAACACATTCACCTGCTCGGCATTTGCGGAACGGCGATGGCTTCGCTCGCAGGCATGCTGCGCGAGCGCGGATATCGCGTCACCGGGTCGGACGCGTCCGCCTATCCGCCCATGTCGACTTTTCTTGAATCATTAGGAATTCCGGTGGCCCAGCCGTTTGCCGAGGCGAACCTGAATCCGCGGCCCGATCTGGTGGTCGTGGGCAATGCGCTCTCTCGTGGCAACGTCGAACTGGAGCGCGTTCTCGACGAGCGGATTCCTTTCTGCTCGCTGCCGCAGATCCTGCACGACGAGTTTCTGGTGGGCAAGGAAGTGCTCGTGGTCGCGGGAACGCATGGCAAAACAACGACGACCTCGATGGTTGCCTGGATCTTTGAGAGCGCGGGCCTCGAGCCATCGTTTCTGATCGGCGGCATCGCGGAGAATTTCGGCAGCAGCTTCGGCCTGGGTAGAGGTCGAGGCAAGCATTTCATCCTCGAAGGCGACGAGTATGACACAGCCTTCTTCGATAAGGGCCCGAAGTTCCTGCACTATTTTCCGGATGCGCTCATCCTCACCTCGGTCGAGTTCGATCATGCCGATATCTACCAAGACCTCGATGCAGTGGAGACTGCCTTCAAACGCCTCGTCAATCTCGTTCCGCGTCGAGGACGCATCGTCGGCTTCGACGGCGGTCCTTCCGATCACGGCGACAGTCTGGATCGCTGCCTCGCAAAGGCCTTCTGCCCCGTGGAACGCTACGGTGCGTCGCAGACCGCAAGCTGGCGAGTCTCCAACCTGAATCTCGAAGCCGATCGCACAACGTGGTCGGTCCTCCGCGGCGGCCAGCCCTGGGCCGATTTCGAATTCGCGCTGGGCGGAGAATACAACGTCTGGAACGCCACCGCCGCCGCCGCGCTCGCCGCCAATTATGGAATTTCGAAAGATGCAATCGCCACGGCTCTCGCCACCTTCCGCAGCGTCAAGCGGCGTCTCGAAGTCAAGGCTGAAATCAACGGCGTCACCATCATCGACGATTTTGCGCATCATCCTACCGCGATCGAGCAGACGATTCGGGCTCTGCGCGCCCGCTACCAGGGTCGACGTCTCTGGGTCGTGCTCGAGCCGCGTTCCAACACCATGCGCCGCAATGTTTTGCAGGATGCATTGGCGCACAGCCTGGCGCTCGCCGATCAGGTGATCCTCGCAGCCATCTTCAAGTCGGAGGCGATTCCTGAAGCGCAGCGGCTCGACCTCGATCGCGTGGTGAGCGAGATTCAGCAGCGCGGAAAACGAGCGCGGGTCTTGCCCGATGCTAGTGCGATCGTGAACGCGATCGCCCCCGAGCTCGCGCCGGGCGATGTGGTAGCCATCCTTTCCAATGGCGGATTCGGCGGCATCTATGAGAAGCTACCGGAGCGTTTGCGGGCGCTCGGGGCGAAGGCATAAAGGCGTCTCAGGATTCTGCAGATCAGACGAAAAACACAACGGGAGACCTGGCTCGGTGTTTCGCACCGTTCTGATGTTGTTGTTCTGGCTCGCTGCCCTACCCGTGGCGGCGTTGCTCGGTATTCCGTGGACCTACCTGACCAAAGACATCAGCTTCCTATACTGGGGATGCATGCGCGCAGCATACACAGGCGCGCGCATTGCCGGAGTCAAGGTGAACGTCGTCGGCCTCGACAAGATCGATCCCGCTCGCACCTATATTTTCATGTCGAATCACATCTCCAATCTCGATCCTCCGCTCACGCTTCCGCTCATTCCGCGGCGAACTTCCGTGATGGTGAAAAAGGGGCTGTTCAAAGTTCCAATTCTGGGCCAGATCATGCGCATTGGAGCGCTGGTTCCGGTCGATCGCGGCAACCGCGATGCAGGCATCTCCGCGGTGCGCGACGCAGTCGAAGCGATTCGGGAACAGCATCTGAACATGACGATCTATGTGGAAGGGAAGCGCTCATTCGACGGCAAGCTGCTGCCCTTCAAAAAAGGTCCATTCTATCTGGCGGAAGAATGCAAAGTTCCAGTTGTGCCCATCACCATCTCAGGCACCGAGGAAGTGATGCCAAAGGCGCGCTTTGCCATTCAGCCCGGACTCGTGACCATCCAATTTCACGATGCAATCGAACCAGCGGATTTTGGCAGCCGCGAGTGCCTGATGGCCAAGGTGCGATCGGCGATCAACAGCGGACTTCCAGCGGAATTGCGTGAGTAAGCAAATCGTCGCTGGTCGTTCGTTGTGGGCAAAGACTGCGTCGTTGGCAAATCCTGCGGCCGACTTTTGGCTTTGGTATCATTGACTTGAAAGGGAATAACCCGGAATTTGTGACCCCCTCCCCCCTATCCATTTTGGGTTAAAGTATTCAAAAATATAGACTTACACGCAAAGTATTCCGGAATAAGGACTTAGCTCTCATTTCTGGCCTCGTGCAAGCGGTTTGGGATGGGCTGACGGGTCTCCGTGGCTTCGACCGACAGTTGTCAAAGAGCTGCAAGCCCGTGGGGCTTGGACAGCATTGAGGCGCCGGCGCCGTCTCCTGGGAGATGGGGACACCTCGACCCTGGCACAGGTCGACCGCTATTATCGCGCCTGAGTGGGTGGAAGTCTGTGATGGTGGTACTGCGCGTTTGTGATGAAAAATGTGGAATAGTGTGCGCGATATTTCAGGAATGGACGCTGGAAATCAAGCATCGTCCGGTGGAAAAATTCAATGAGGAGAGGCGTACGCAGCACCCACTCATTCGCAAAGTACGCGAATGAGTGGGGCACCCGCGGCCCTGAAGGGCCGCTCTTCCACGGTTGTTCACACGTTCGGGTATTTTCAGGAGCCTGTAAAGCCCCAATCAGAGCGGAGCTGTTAACGCAGCGCTGAAGCGCTGCTCCACCCAAAGTTCAACAGCCGCGGGCAAGGGCGCTCGCGCCACACAAAATCCAGTGCACAATCACTGGCTCCGTTTCAGGGCACGCCGTATATTCCTTTTCCCGTGCAGAACGGCGACAACCTGGAGGGGAGAAGTCTCGGGACGGTAAACAACGGTGTAGTTGGGATAACGAGTGAGCGTCCAGAAACGCAGCGAACGGCTGGTGAGGTCGGAACGGGAGTGGCCGCGCGCGGGAGCCTCGGCGACAAAGGCACAGGCATCGTAGAGCGCCTGCTCGACGCGGTTGGCGGTCTCCTCGCTGTCGTCGGCGATGTAAGACCAGGTATCGAAAATATCGGCTTTGGCGAGGGGCGTGAGAGCGTAGGCTGTCATTCCTAGGCGCGCGGTTTGGGCGCACGCTCTTGATGCCAGTTGTCTTTCATCGCCTGGATTTCACGGCGCGCCTGAGCACCGTCAATCAACTCGCCGCGCTCGGCCTGTGAAAATCCTTCTTCGATGTGTGCGGTCAAGGCCCGCCGCTCCTCGGCGGTCCAACTCTCCTCGGCGTCCTGAGCCTCAAGAGCGCGTCGGAAGACGTCTTCGACGCTGGTATAACCGCCCGTGGAAAGGCGTTTGTTGACTAACGATTCGAGGTCGGGAGGCAGGTTAAATTGCATGGCCGGTTTTCCCTTCTCACGGTACATCGTGTTTGCTACTAATCGTAACTTTTACCACAGGTCGGCGACAGCCGGAGATCGTCTTCGGCTTCCGGCGCGACGAGGTAAGGTTTCACGAACCGGAGCGGTCCGCCAGCCACGCCGCCTTATCGTCTGCAAGACGGGTGCGCAGTTGATCTCCCGGTATGCCTTCGCCCCGGTCGAACTGGGCCAGTCCGCGCTCGATCTTGGCGTTGATGGCCTCTTTATTTTCCTGAAGCCAGACCTCGCGTTCGCTCTGCATTTCCAGCGCGTCAAAGAGTACGTCCTCCAGGCTCGCGAAGGCGCCGCTATGGAGCCGCTGTTGGATCAACGCCTCGATTTCTGGACGCTTGATTTCGATGGTCATGGCCTAGTCCCCTACAACCCTCTTCATGTCTCACCCTACCGCCGTGCTGGATTTCGGTCAACCAGAATGGCCGTGGTTCATGACTGCCTACGTAACTCATTGATTCAAAAACACTTTATATATAAGTCTTTGCTATCAAGAACCCAAACGGAAGGTCCTCCGAGTCTTTATGGACCGTTCCACCAACCACCTGAGACTCGACCCGCTCCCGTGTTTCCTGAAAGCTGAAAGCGGAGAGCTGACAGCAACTTATTTTTGCTCCGTCAGCTTCCTTACCGCCTTAGCTATCTCCGGCAGTTTGGGATACACAGCGCAGCATCGCAGCCATAGCTTGTGGTCGATGGCGGGAGCTCCGCTGACCATCGCTCCCGGCGCAACATCTTGCGGAACCCCGCTTTGGGCGATGACTACCGCGCCGTCTCCGATCTTTACGTGGCCCGAGACGCCTACCTGTCCGGCGAGGATGACGTTGTTGCCTACCTCGGTCGTGCCGGCAAGCCCGACCTGTGCGCAAACTAGCGTGTCTTCGCCGATGGTGCAGGCGTGTCCGATGTGAACGAGGTTATCGATCTTGGCGCCTCGGGCAATGTAGGTGCGACCGACATTGGCGCGGTCGATGCAGGTGCCAGCCTGGATCTCGACATCGTCAGCGATCTCGACGTTGCCGGACTGGACGATCTTGTGCCAGCGGGCGTTCTTATTCTTGGCGGCTTCGTCTTTGCTCCCTGCGACTTTGGCCTGCTCGTCTTGCGCTGTGTCGTCTTTGGCGAAGCCGAAGCCGTCGGAGCCGATGATGACGGCGTTTTGCAGGACGACGTTGTCTCCAATGCCGCAGAACTCGCGAACTACGACATGCGAGTGCGCGAAAAAGTTGTGGCCGATCTTGACTCCGCGATAGATCGCCGCGTGCGCCAGCAGCACGGCGTTGTCTCCGATTTCTACATCCTGGTCGATGACTACGTATGCGCCAAGGTGCGCGTTCTTGCCGATTCTCGCCGTGGGATGGACGACTGCGGTCGGGTGGATTCCGGGGGCATAACGCGGCGGCTGATAGAAGAGTTCTACGGCTTTGGCCCAGGCTAAATATGGGTTGTTGGTGCGCAGCATCCCGGTCGAGATGGCGGGAAACTTTTCATCCACGATGACCGCAGTCGCCTTCGTAATCTTTGCGGCGGCGATGTACTTGGGATTGTGGACGAAGGTGAGTTGCCCGGGGACGGCTTGCTCGATGCCGCAGACGCCGGTGATGTTGGCATCGGGAGAGGCGTTTTCGAGGCGCGCGTTGAGAGCGGTGGCGATGTCGGCTAGTTTCATGGGGAGTCCGAGAGAATTGTAATGGAACAGCTGTCAGCTCTCAGCTGTCAGCTCTCAGTGAAGGCACATGGGCGTCCGCTCGCTGCCCTTGGAGGATGCGGGTTCGGTGTCTGCGAAAATCGATAACCACCGGGGTCACAGAGTCACACGGAGGAATTCGAACGCTTTTCCTGAGAGCTGAGAGCTGACAGCTGATAGCTGACGGCTGAAAGCTGCCCTATTCGAACAGCGTCACCTGCCTCGTGTCCGCCACGCCTCTGCGCCGGCCTCTTGCAGCTCCTACCACGGCCAGCACTGTCAGTGACGTTAACGCCTCGCGCGGCACGAAAACGCGCTGCGTGTTCGAGCGCAGGTCAGGCGGGTTCATCAGGAATCCTTCAGCAGGATTTTGCGTCAGGTCGTTAGGCAGAATGCCTTCGATGACTTCGCTGTCCTTGAACTTCAGGCGTACCCAAAGGCCTTCAGTGCGGGGCCGCGTGGTGAAGGTCTTCCGCAGCATCGGGTCGGTGTCCGAAAACTCGCGGACAAAATAAACGGCCTTGATGTCACGCAGATCGATAGCGACAACGTTGCCGGACGTGTTGAGCAGTTCGAGCTTGCCGTCGACAACAAAATTAGCGGGAGCGACGAACCCGTTGATCGAGTCGCGATCGAGCTTGCGCACGATTACTTTCTTATGAGTCGAGGGCATGAGCTGGATGAACTGGAGCGTCATCAATCCTAGGCCGCTGCCGACAATCGGCCGGGGAACGATGCTCCTGTTAAGGATTCTCGCATTTTCCGCAGGAAAACGAACAGATTGCGCCTTCACAGTAGCCAAACGGTAAACCTTTGTGTTATTTTGTGTAGCTTGCCGGAATTAATGAGTTGCAGTATAAGTCTAATGTATAGAGCGAGTTAGATTCCGTATACGAAGACGGGCCTCTCGAATCGGCGCGCTCCTCTGTGGAAATCTTGTGAATAATGCCCGAACCCAGCCAGGGCATGACGATTAGGAAGGCATGGCCGATTACATCTACACTCTGGAAACCCGGCTTCTCCCGGACCAACAAAAGGCAGTTTCATCGATCATAGACGCTGCGAAGGCGGCCGGGATGAACGTGTATCTGACCGGTGGCGCCATCCGCGACATCATCACCGGCTTACCCATTCGCGATCTGGATTTCACCGTCCAGGGCAACGCGCTCAAGCTCCAAAAGGATCTGGAGCGCGCGGGCGCGGTGGTGGGCGATGCCGACAACGAGACCCGGACTCTGCTGTTGACGTTTCCCGGAGGCGTCCGCGCCGAGATCGCCATGGCGCGGTCGGAGCGCTACGACAAAGTCGGCAAGCCACCCCAGATCGCTCCCGCCACGATCATTGAAGATTTGCGCCGCCGCGACTTCACCGTGAACGCGATGGCCCTGTCGCTGAATGAGGGATCGCGCGGATTGTTGATGGATCCCTTTAACGGCGCCGCCGATATCGAAGCCAAGGTCATCCGCGTCCTGCATAATTACGCATTCCTCGAGGACCCGTCGCGCATGATCCGCGCGACGCGCTTCAGCGCGCGCTTCCACTGGCCGCTCGAAGATCGGACGCAGGCTCGTTACGAATCGGGCAAGGAGAACAGTTACATCGAGCACATTCGAAGCGCCAGCATCGGATATGAAATTGAGCAATTGGCGTATGAGGACGATCCGCTCGGCGTTCTGAAAGCTTACGAAAAAGAGGGATGGCTGAAGGTTCTGAATCCGCGCTGGAGCACGGCCAAGGTGGACTCGGCCGGGTTGAGCACGCTGATGAAAACCCGGCAGCAGATGAATGAACTGGGCTACACGCCGGATGTGGCTCCGGCGGTGTTGCATTTCCTGACGGAGCGCCTGGGCGACAAAGATGTCTCTGATTTGCGGCGGGCGATCCCGCGCAAAGATCTGGTGGAAGCGTGGAAGGATCTGGACGACCACGCTCGGGATTTGGCAAAGCGGTTGTCGGGCAAGGAAGCGGCGACGCCCTCGCGAACCTGGCAATTGCTAACGTCGGCGCGGCCGGAGATGGTTCTGTTCCTGGCCGTAACTGCGCGCCAGCAGGCGGTGGCGCAGAAGATAAAGAACTTCTTCACGAAATGGCGCCAGGTGCAGCAGAAGGTTCCTCTGCTCGAGATGACGGAGTTGCGGATCACGCCCCAACTACCGGAGTATCCGAAGATCGCGAACGATGTTTTCATGCTGCTGCTGGATGGCAAATTGCGTTCGCGAACCGAAATCCTGAAATTTCTGAAGCCGCTGGCGCCGCCCCCGCCTCCGCCTCCCCCGCCTCCACCAAGCAAACGCGGTCGCGGCGCCAAAGCCGCTGCTCCGGTGGTTGCCGAGAAGGGTAAAGGAAAGGGCAAAGGCAAGGATCAAGCTGCACCCGAAGCGGCAGGCGCCGCCAAGCCGGATGCGAAGGGCGGCAAGGTGGCGGCGGGCGCGAGAGCACCGGAATCTGTTCCAGCGAAAGCGGCTAAAGCGGGCGTGAATAAGCCAGCGGCGAAACCTTCCAGGCAAGCCGCGAAACCGGCGGCCAAGCAAGCCAAGAAGGCTCCGCCTAAGAAGGCCGCGCCCCAGAAGGGGAAGAGCAAGAAGAAGTAGGCTGATTCAAAATTTGTCTGGATCTCACCAGTTTTGGGTAATGCGTTAACCCCTCTTTTGGGGACATTACAGCAAGCATGTTTCCACTCAGTCTTTCTTTTTCGCATACATCAAACCCTTGATGTGACCCCGGTAACGGGAGAGGAGTGTAGGGCATCTTACCGAGAGTCCTGCTGAATTGCTACAATCGGCCTCGCGGCGTGCCTAAGGAAGTGGTAACGACCGCCTTGAGAGCGAAATTCATGCCAACCCCTGAAGATGAGCGGCGAGAGCACCCGCGAGTTAAGACAAAGGTCTCGGTGGAACTTCGGGAAGAGGGCAGCAAGTTTCCCATGGGCGGAGGAACGGCAGACCTCAGCCTGACTGGCTGCTACATCGAGAATATCTTCCCGTTTGCCATCGGCACGACGTTGGAACTCAAGCTGCGGGTTTTGGATGGCACCCTGCAGGTTCTGGCCAAAGTCGTAACGGCTGACCCGCAGGTCGGCAACGGGATGGAGTTCATCAACATGCTTCCAGAGGATACTGCGAAACTGCGCGCGTTCCTGGAGGTGGAGCAGGCCCCGACGGACGATGAGGCCAGGGCGATCTACTTGAAATCGCTGGCCCAGAAAGCGTCGACGCAACTTTAGGACACTAGCGCGATTCTTGCCCTGGGCAAAAGGGCGTATAATGGCCCTATGCGTCGCCTTCTGATCCTCGCGGCGTCCTTCCTTCTAGCAGCTACACTCCCGCTTTGTGCTCAGCATGGCGGTGGAGGTCATGGTGGTGGCGGAAGCCATGCCAGCTTCAGCGGAAGCCATGGCAGTTTCGGTGGCCACGCTGGTTTTGTTGGCCACGCATCTGGCGGCCCAGGGTTCAGTGGATCACACGTTGCTTCGCGCTCTGGTTCGTACTTCGGATCGGGGCAGCGGACTTTTGGCCGGGGCAATCACTTTGGCAACGGGCGATACGGCGTTTACGGCTACAGAAGCCGCTCGGGCTACGGATATCCGAATTATGGCTACCCGTACTATGGTTATCCGCTCTACGCGTATGGCGGCATTGATCCGTACTGGTGGGGGGATACCTACTCCTCGGATGACCAGAACGATGCCCAGCAGCGCGAAGAGGCCGCCGAGATGAATGCGGACAATCTTCAGGAGCAGCAGGCCTTGCGCGAGCAGGACCAGGATGCTTATGGCGCGCCCATGCGCCAGCCACCGCATGCGTCGCCCGCGCCCGCCGCAACCCAGGCTGACAACAGTCCGGCCACGGTTCTTGTGTTTCGCGACCAGCATCAGCGGGAGATTCGCAACTACGCGATCGTTGACGAGATGCTGTGGATCTTCAGCCCGCAGCGCATCGAAAAAGTTCCGCTCGCGATACTCGACGTTCCAGCCACCATTAAGGCCAACGACGATCGCGGAATCGATTTCCGTTTACCGGAATCGAGTTCGGGACAATAGACCGCACACGGTAGCTGGATTTCCTCGGTCTGTGCATAAGTTGGCAGTTCTTCTTGCAGCGTTCACCATTAGAATGACGGCAACAAGTCTGGCAATCCAGATCTTGCACTCCAGATCCAGGAAATTCCGGAGATCGATCTGAGCCCTCATGTCTGAATTCGTACACCTGCACCTGCACAGCGATTACTCGATGCTCGACGGAGCCTGCGACGTCGAGAAGCTCGTCCACCGCGTCGAAGAGCTTGGCATGCCGGCCGTGGCCATGACCGATCACGGCAATATTTTTGGCACCGTGCATTTTGTGAACGCCGCCAACAAGGCCGGAATCAAGCCGATCGTAGGCTGCGAGCTTTACATCTGCAAGAAAGACGACCACGACATCCGGCGCACTCCGCCCGACGGCGACACCTACAACCACCTGTTGGTGCTCGCCGAAAATGAAGAGGGCTACCGCAATCTGGTCAAGATCACGTCCGAGGCCTCGTTGCACGGCTTCTATTACAAGCCGCGCGTCAGCAAGAAATTTCTGCTCGAGCATTCGAAGGGACTGATCGGGCTGTCCGGATGCCTGAAGGGCGAAGTCGCCGAGCGCCTCACGGAAGGGAACTACGATGCGGCGCGATCGGCAGCAGCGTTCTACAGCGACCTGTTTGGCCGCGAGAACTTTTTTTTGGAGATTCAGGATCAGGGACTCGAGATGGAGCACCGCATCCAGGCGGGATTGTTCCAACTGGAAAAGGACCTCGGTCTGCCGCTGGTCGCAACCAACGACAGCCACTATCTTTGCGAAGACGATGCCCACGCGCAGGACGTAATGCTCTGCATTCAGACCGGGAAGTCGATTCAGGAGACCAACCGGATGAAGTTCGAAGGCAACCAGTTTTTCGTCAAGAACGCTGACGAAATGCTGCGCGTCTTCAAGGATTCTCCACAGGTGCTGGCGCGCACCATGTCCATTGCCGAGCGCTGCAATCTGCGGCTGGAGAAGGTTCCCAGCCCGTTTCCTCATTTCGATGTTCCTGACGGGTTTACTCCCGACAGTTATTTCGAGCACATCACGCGCGAAGGCTTTGCCCGGCGTATGGAAACTTTGCGCAAACTTTCCGCCGAAGGACGCTTGAAGCATTCGCTGGCGGATTACGAGCAGAGATTGTCGCGCGAGATCGCCATCATTCAGCAGATGAAGTTCGCGGGATATTTTCTGATTGTCTGGGACTTCATCCGTCACGCGCGGGAGAAGGGCATTCCAGTCGGTCCGGGGCGCGGTTCGGCAGCGGGCGCGCTCGTCGCCTACTCCCTGGCAATCACCGACATCGATCCCATCCAGCACGAGTTGCTCTTCGAGCGCTTCCTCAACCCCGAGCGGATTTCGATGCCTGACATCGACATCGATTTCTGCATGAACCGGCGCGGCGAAGTGATCGAGTACGTCACCAATAAGTACGGGCGCGAGAACGTTGCGCAGATCATCACCTTCGGCACCATGGCGGCCAAAGCCGCGATCAAGGATGTGGGCCGCGCCATGGATATGCCCTACAGCGATGTGGACCGCATCGCCAAGATGGTGCCGACGACGCTGAACATCAAGCTCGACGACGCTTTGAAAGAGTCGGTCGCCATGCAGGAGGCCTACGAGAAAGATCCCCAGATTAAGCAGTTGCTTGACACCGCCCGCAAACTCGAAGGCATGGTGCGCAACGCCGGCGTGCACGCGGCGGGCGTGGTGATTTCTCCGCGGCCGCTGATTGAACTGGTGCCGCTGCACAAAACCAAGAACGACGAAATAGTCACCGCCTTCGATATGGTTGCCATCGAGAAGATGGGCCTGTTGAAGATGGATTTCCTCGGCCTGACCACGCTGACCATTCTCGACGACACGCTGAAATTGCTGGCACAAAAAGGGGAACGACTGGTGCTCGACGAGATCCCGCTCGAGGACTCCGAAACGTATCAGAAAGTCTTTCACAAGGGACTGACTTCGGGAGTGTTCCAGTTTGAATCGCACGGGATGCGCGATGTGTTGCGTCGATACCAGCCAAACTCGATCGAACACTTGACGGCTCTCAATGCGCTCTATCGCCCCGGTCCGATGGCCATGATCGACGATTTCATCGAGCGCAAGCACGGCCGGCGCAAGATCGAATATGAGTTGCCGGAACTGAAAGAGATTCTGCAGGAGACGCTGGGCGTGTTCGTCTATCAGGAACAGGTGATGCAAGCGGCCAACAAACTTGCGGGCTACTCCCTGGGAGAAGCCGATCTGTTGCGCCGTGCCATGGGAAAGAAAAAGCCCGAGGAAATGGCGGCGCAACGCGAGCGATTTATGCTCGGAGCGACACAGCGCGGCCTCCCGCAGAAAAAGATCGAGAAAATTTTCGATCTCATGGCGCAGTTTGCCGGCTACGGATTCAACAAGTCGCACTCGGCGGCCTACGCTCTGCTGGCTTACCACACCGCCTATTTGAAGACTCACCATCCGATCGAGTTCATGGCGGCGCTGCTCACTTCCATCACCGGCGATACCGATAGCGTGGTCAAGTACATCAACGAGTGCCGCGAGATGGGAATTGCGGTCGAGCCGCCGGATATTAACATCAGCGACGCCAACTTTACTCCCCACGAGCAGGCGATTCGGTTCGGCCTGGCGGCGGTGAAGAACGTCGGCGGGAACGCCATCGAGTCGATCATGGCGGCTCGCAAGAAACTCGGCCGCACCTTCCGGTCGCTCTACGAGTTCTGCGAAGAAGTGGACCTGCGGTTGTTGAACAAGCGCGTGCTGGAGTCGCTGATCAAGAGCGGAGCCATGGACTGCTTTGGCCGCCGTGCGCAGGTGATGCAGGCGCTGGACAAGGCGATTGAGCGGGCGCAGAAATCGCAGCGCGATGCCGAGTCAGGGCAGCACGGGCTGTTTGGAGTGTTTGCGGACGAGCCCGAAGAACATGCAAACGACGCGCTCCCCAACATTCCGGACTGGGACGAGCAGGTACGGCTCGCCGCCGAGAAAGAAGTTCTGGGATTTTTTATCACCGGACATCCGCTGGAAAAATATAAGGACAAGCTGACCGACCTGAATGCGCTCTCGACCGAAGATATCGGCGCGCTGAAGAAATCGACGGGTAAGGATGAAAACATCACCACGGCGGGCTTGATCTCGGGACTGCGCGTCGCGAAATCACGAAGAGGCGAACTCTGGGCGCAAGCCTCGCTCGAAGACATGCACGGGAAAGTGGAGTTGCTGGTGTTTCCGGAGGCCTACCGGAAGCTGGCGGAGAAGGTAAAGCTTGAAGTCCCGGTATTGATTCGCGGCGGCGTGCGAATCGAGGAAGGTGCAAATCCGAAGGTCACCGCCAACGATATCATTCCGCTCGACGAGGCCAAGGTGCCATTGCCCAAGGCAATCCGCATACGGATTCCGCTCGGGAATGCGACCGGCGGCACAGTCGACGCTTTGCACACGCTGTTCAATGAGCGCAAAGGCGAGGCGAAGGTGTTGTTCGACCTGGAACGCGACGGCGATTTCATGGTGGTCATGGAAGCCGACGGCTATAATGTGATGCCAGACCGCAATTTCCTGAGTCGCGTCGAGGAATTATGCGGGCGCGGCAGTGTGCGCATCATTAGTTGATTTCAGCGGCAGTTGGTCCCAGCGACTGAACGATTTGGCCAATGCGTCGAGCCAAGAGAAAACGGGCGGAACGACCGGAGAATGGCGCGGCGCATCCCGCCGTTACTGGCACGGACTTCCTACTTTCCATTGTGGAAGCGCACAATACGCGAAGAAATGGAAATGTTGTCAAAATGGATTCCGGAGTGAGAGCGCAGCAGGAACTGGACAAGATCGAGCAGCAGATTTCGCGCCTGCAGTCGCTTGGGGGTCAAGGCGAGGAGACCCAGCGCCAGGTCCAGCAATTGCATGATCGGCTGAACGACCTGCGCCGCGAATTGGCCTCGCACTTGAACGCATGGCAGCGCACCAATCTGGCCCGCCATCCGCAGCGGCCCTACACCCTCGATTACGTGGAGCGCATGTTTACCGATTGGAGCGAGATTCATGGCGACCGCGGATTTCGTGACGATCCGGCGATCGTGTGCGGCATGGCGCGCTTTCATGGCGACGAGGTCATTGTCGTAGGTCAGCAGAAGGCGCGTGATGCGAAACAACGCGTCTACCGCAACTTTGGCATGCCGCACCCAGAAGGGTACCGGAAGGCGTTGCGGGTCATGAAAATTGCCGAGAAATTCGGGAGGCCGATTTTTACCTTTGTGGATACCGATGGCGCATATCCCGGATTGCATGCCGAGGAGCGCGGGCAGGGGGAGGCCATTGCGCGCAATCTGCTCGAGATGTCGCGGCTGGAAGTGCCTATCATAGCGACGGTCATCGGTGTGGGCGGCAGCGGTGGAGCTCTGGCCATTGCCGTGGCCGACCGCGTCCTGATGATGGAAAACTCTGTCTATTCGGTGATTTCGCCGGAGGGCTGTGCGTCCATTATGTGGCGCGATGCCAGCAAGAAAGAGTTGGCCGCGGAAGCCATGAAGATCACAGCCAAAGACATGACCGAACTGGGTTGTGTGGACGGCATTATTCCGGAGCCGCCCGGAGGCGCTCATACCGATCATGCGCGCGCGGCGGAATTGCTGGATGCCGCGCTCGCCAAGGAACTGGCGGAATTGAAGAATGTTCCGGTGGCAAGTCTGCTCGAGACCCGCTATCAGAAGTTCCGCAAAATGGCGCAGTTCTTCCAGGTGGAAGCGTAAGAAGAAGAGCCCTCACAGCTAACGCCCGGCGCTCTGCACCAAAGGAGTCGACTTCTTCTCGGCTACCAAGCGCGCCGTGCTAACAATCCTCACAGAATCGGCAAGTGCAAGCACGGTTGCACCATGAAATCGAGCGCGTTGATTTGCTGCAGCGCTTGATCTACCACCGACGCTGGGCACTCCTCGAGGCTGATCAAGAACGGCAGATGGGACTTCGGACAGCCTGGTTTCTGCAGAACCGAGTCTATGTTGATGCCGCAGTTCGCTAGGATTGCGGCCAGGCTTGCGATGATGCCTGGGCGGTCCTTCACCAGGAAGCGCAGGTAATGCCTGGTCTTGAAATCCGCAGTGACCGTTGTTGATTTTTCCGTCGACTGAGCCGTGCGACCATTTCCAGCCTGCTTCGCCCGGATGATGGCCAGAATATCGGAGACGACTGCAACGGCGGTTGGATGTCCACCGGCGCCGTGTCCACCGAAAACTGTTTCGCCGCCGTAGGTTCCGGTCGCCATCACCAGGTTCTGACTGCCTTCGACGCGCGCCAGCGGCGATGAGAGTGGTACCAGCGCGGGCTGCACGGCCGCGAACAACTGGTCCTCTTTAAGTTCGGCCAATGAGATCTGGCGGATGGTGCAATTCAACAGCCTGGCGTATTCGAAATCGATGGCATCGATGGCAGAGATCGAACGGGCGACGATGCTGGCGGGCGCCACATAGCAATAGAGACCGACTCGTATGAGAATGGCGAGTTTGGCGCGGGCGTCGAGGCCGTCGATGTCCTCCGTTGGATTGGCCTCCGCAAAGCCCAGTTTCTGCGCTTCGCGCAACGCGGTGGCGAAGGGAACTCCGTTGCTCTCAATCTGGCTGAGGATGTAATTGCAAGTGCCGTTGAGAATGCCGCAAATCCTGAAAAGTTTATCGCCGGCCAGGCCCTCGTGCAGTCCTGAGATCACGGGCACGCCGCCGGCAACGGACGCGCCAAACTCGATTTGCTGCTGCATCTGTTGGGCGAGTGCGATCAGTTCCGGGCCGCACTGGGCGATCAGCTGCTTGTTGGCGGTAACTACCGATTTGCGAGCGGAGAGGGCGCGGCGAATCCATTCTTCGGTGGGCTGAAGTCCGCCTATGACCTCGACGACGATGTCGGCGTCGGAGGTGAGGACGTCGTCGATGTTCTCGGTCCAGACGACTTCAGGCGGGAGCCAATCCACTTTCTTGCGCGCGACATTGCGATTGCAGACGTGCGTCAGACGCAGTTTGGTGTCGGCTCGTTCGCAAAGGATTTTGGCGACCGAACTGCCGACCGTGCCGAAGCCGAGCAGAGCGACCTTGCAGATGGGCGCGCCATTGACCTCGCGGTTGTCGATGGAATCGAGCTTACGGGTACCTGACATTTCTTCTCCCATGCATTGGATAAGGATATCTTGAACTGCGACCTCGCTGGCTCTGGGAGAGTGCCAACTGGTTACTCAGGATACCCCTATCCGGGGTTTTTCCATTCAAGAAGACGATGGCTCAGTTGGTGCCTTTGGTGCTGTTGCCGTTAACCCTGGCGGGTTTGTTGGCGGTATAATAAACAGTTATCGCCCTCCACTGCGAAGGACGTCCGGGTGCCTGATTGCCCGGACACCACGTCCGGGTATGGGGTTACCCGGTCAACAATTTGCTTGGTTTCGACCAGAAAGGCAAAAGGAATGGCCACTACCGATATTGTGCCTCAGGAATCGTCCGGCCAATTGGGGCTCAAGCGCATTGTCAATGACATGAGTATTCAGGTTGCGACCGTAAATGGGTCGGGGTCGCAAAGCTCGAATACGGTCCTTCTGCGCAGTATTTTCCAGATGGGTGTGCCGATTTCGGGGAAGAACCTTTTTCCCTCGAACATCGCCGGGTTGCCGACCTGGTATACCATTCGCGCCAGCAAGGATGACTACATCGCCCGCAAGAAGGAAATTAATCTTCTGATCGCGATGAACGCGGAGACCGCGCAGGACGACGTCAAGACGCTGGCTCCGGGGGCGAGCGTGCTTTATGACGAGCCGCTCGGGCTCGACAAGCTGCGCGACGATCTGATTTTTTATGCCGTGCCCTACGACAAGCTGGTCACGGCAGTCTGCTCGGAAGCCAAGCTCCGCAAGCTGATCAAGAACATGATTTACGTCGGAGTCGCGGCGCAGTTGCTGGAGATTGACTTTGCCGAGGTCGAAAAGGCGATCCGGAAGCAGTTTGCGGCGAAGGCGAAGGCCGCCAACCTGAACCTCGCGGCAGCAAAGGCGGGCCACGATTATGCGGTCGCGAACCTGAAGAAGCGCGACCCGTTCTACATCCAGCGCATGGATAAGACGAAGGGCAAGATTATCGTCGATGGCAATTCGGCCGCGGCCATGGGATGCATGTTCGCCGGGTGCACGGTGGTGACCTGGTATCCGATTACGCCCTCGTCGTCGCTGGTGGAGACGATGATCGACTACATGAAGGAATACCGCGTTGGACCGGATGGCAAGGCAACCTTCGCCATCGTGCAGGCGGAAGACGAACTGGCGGCGGTGGGCATGGTGATTGGCGCGGCGTGGGCGGGTGCGCGGTCGATGACTGCGACGGCGGGGCCGGGCATCTCGTTGATGTCGGAGTTTGCTGGGCTTGCCTACTACGTCGAAGTACCGGCGGTGATCTGGAATATTCAACGGGTTGGTCCTTCGACGGGCCTGCCCACGCGGACCGCGCAGGGCGACGTGCTTTCCACGGCGTTTCTGAGCCACGGCGACACCAAGCACATCCTGCTGTTTCCGAATTCCATGATCGAATGCTTCACGATGGCGCAGGATGCGTTCGATCTCGCCGAGCGTTTTCAGACTCCGGTGTTCGTGATGTCGGATTTGGATCTCGGGATGAATAACTGGATGTCGGATCCGTTTCCGTATCCCGAGAAGCCGATCGATCGCGGCAAGGTGCTGAGCAAGGAAGATCTGGACAGGCTGGGGAGCTTTGCGCGCTACAAGGACGTTGACGGCGATGGCGTGGGCTATCGGACCTTGCCGGGGACGGATCATCCGGCGGCCGCATGGTTCGCGCGCGGCAGCGGGCACAACGAGAAAGCACAGTACAGCGAGCGGCCCGACGATTTCGAACGCAACATGGAGCGCATCAACAAGAAGTTTGAAACGGCGCGATCGTTTGTTCCGAGGCCGGAGTTGGCGGGCAGCGGGAAATCGAAAGTCGGCATTCTGGCATACGGAACCTCGCACTGGGCGATCGTCGAGGCGCGTGACCAGTTGGCGAACGAGCACAAACTGGAAACGGATTATCTGCGCGTGCGTTCCTATCCGTTTACGCGCGAGGTGCATGACTTTATTG
>JBAQJU010000100.1:0-32449 GCA_049300475.1 Terriglobales bacterium
CCGTCGCGTCGTGGAACAACACTTCCCCAACGCTCACGGGATCAACGGACTAATCTTGAGATTCGGGCATTATAGACGACTGTGGCCGGAAGGTAAGTGACATTCGGAGTGAGAAATTCGATGCGGGGGATCGGGAATACGTGGATTGATTGGTGTGGCGGCGGAGTCCATGAAGTAGCGGCACGAAGTCATGCCCTTCCCCAAACCCGGATTAGAAGTTGAACGCCAGGCCGCCGCGGACGGAGCGGGCCGACTGCACCAGATAGACGGTGCGGCCATCCGAACCCATGACGGGGACATAGCCTTCGGCGAGAAGATTGCGAAGATCGACGAGAAGCTCCAGATGTCCGGCGAGGAAACTGGACGGGATCGGCTGGCGGATAAAGAGATTCAAGTAAGGGTCGGCTTGTCCAGCTGAAGTATTGAACAGGTCGACGGGAGTCAGGGTGCGACCGGCCGTGTAGCGGTAAGAGGCGACCAGGTGCGTCCTGGTCTTGGGCACGGTTCCTCTGAATTTTGCGGCGACGGCCTGACGGCGCTCGGCGCGGATAAAGTCGCGGGCGTCCTGCAATTCGATATCGGGACGGGAGAGATCGAGCGCACCTCCGTAGGCGTAGTCGAGGGTCGCAGTCAGGTCGGAGAGGAGTTGGCGCTCGAAGACAACGCGTAGGCCGCTAGTCGAGAAATCATTGCCCTGATAGCTGAACGTGCCGGAGTAAATGTCGGGAAGGACGTCGCCGGATTCGGCCGACGTGTCACCGACGCCGGTCAGTACTGGATCGGCGACGCTATCGGAATAGAAGGCGACCTGCATGCTGTTCTTGCCGGCGCGGTGAGAAATAGAAACTTCCTGATGGTGGGCCTTCTCGACGGCCGAAGCAAAATCGACCATGCTCATGCGCGGACCGGTGGCACTCGGGTCGGAAGTAGCGGCATCGAATTGATCGCCGGTGGAACCCTCGGAACGCTCCTCCAACCGCGAATCAGGGACGGAACTGGCGTATTGGTATTCGACGACGGTATTCGGGGAGATGTGCAGATCGGCGGACCCGAAGGGCTTGAAGGCATTGACGCGGCCCATGAACTGGATGGCTTGCAACTCGCTACCGAGTCTCACTTCCAGCAGGTCTCCGAGCACGACGCGATCGGAACTGGTGACCGAAAGCGCCTGCAAAGGCGCACCGGGCATGGTATTGAGGCCCGGCGAATTCAGGCGGAGTGCAGTGATCGAGAGCGAAGGTTCAGTGAACTGGTTGTAGTGGCTGGTGTAGGTGGTTCTCAGGAAAGCGGCAGGAATGCCACTGCCGTCGGATCCGTAACCGACATTGCCGTTCAGGCGCAGGGTGCCAGTCGATAACAGCGAACGTTCGACCGAGAAAGCGGCGCTCATATCGGACGGGCTGCCGAAACCCGCGCCGGACGAACCAGCCAGAAGAGTCACGTTCCCTTTCAAGTCGTCGCCATTTTCTACGACCGCAGTCGTGCCATCAGGAAGAACGCGCAGGATGGGCCGATTGGAAACTGAACGTAATGTCCATTTCCAGTCATCCTGATCGGCCTGGTTGGGCAGATTGACAAGCTGGATGGCCTCGAAAAGGCTGGTCAAGGTGATATTAACCATGAGCTTCGCGCCGGCGCGGAGGCCGATCTTCTCGCGCAGTGAAGGCAGGAACGAGGGAGCGCTGACCTTGAGATTGTAGGTTCCGGGCAGGAGCTTGGCAATGGAGTAGAAGCCGTGATCGTCGGTGAAAACCTTTTGCGCAGCCGAGCCCAGGACCTCAACAACGGCACCCATTTGGGGCGCCCCGCTAGCGTCGCGAACGTATCCCGAGATCGTACCCGCCGAGATTTTCCCTGGCTCGGACCATGCCGGAAGAGCCAGGGCCATGAGCATCACCAGAAACCCGAGCTTTCGGAACATTCACCACCTCTAGGGACGGGCTTCGCTGCCCGTCGTTCCATGACTCACAACCCGTGAATCACAACCGCTTACTCTACGGCGAAGGTCGCCGTCGGATCTACTGTCTGCTTCGAAAGTTTGTCGTTCACCTTGATCTCAATCTTGTACATTCCGGGTTGCAGATTGGCGGCGGACAGCGTCTTCTGCAGCGTCACCTGATCGCCAACGTTGCCCATCGTGTCGGTCGATTCGACGGTGTGAATGATCTCCTTGTTGTGGGCATCGGTAACGTTGTATTCGACCGTAGCGGAAGGTTTGTGCGTTTTCTCGTCCACGGTGAGGTTGTACACCTGCATCCAGAAGTTCAGTTTCTGGTTGCGCTTGAAGGAGATGGGCTTGCCGTCGGAAGAGGCTACGCGCGGACGCACCTTGGTCGTTCCGATCACGAAATTGCCGGTACCCACGTTCTTCGCCGCCACCTGCTCCATCTGGTCGGCGATGATGAGGGATGAACTGCTCAGGTGGTCTTCGCTAAAGTCGGGAATCACGACGGCGTGGCTCCAACTGCCGGCGCGATCTCCGTTGACATCCTTCACGACAACATCAAGACGGTATCGATTCTGGCTGATGCGCAACGGGACAGCCTTCCAATACACCGAGGAATTCTCGGCCGTCTTGGGCAACAGCTCAATCGGAACATCGACCTGAACCGGATCCTCGAAGGTCTGCACGACCTTGCCGGTCAGGGTGGTGATGCGGCCGAAGATATTCACGGTGCCGCGCTCGATGCCGTCCTTATTCTGGAAGGTGATGTCGCGGTTCTTGATCTGGATCGTAATGGGCACCAGCACGGTGTCGCTGGTAACTTTCACGAAGTCGACGCGGACGTCGAACGGCATCAGGTTGACGCTGATCTTATGACTGACGATTTCTTCCAGGTCTTTGAATTTGACCGCGGGTGCGGCTTGCAGCTTGGCAAATTGTTCGAGGCGCTCGAATTCATTGGCTTGCAGGGTGTTGCTCATCGGCCCTTGGCCCAGCTGCTCGATTCCCCCGTTGGTGAATCGGCTGGCCTTGCTCGCCATTCCCATGGATTCATAGAGCGTAAGACCAGCATTGGGAGTGTACTTCAAGGCGTCTTTTTCTGAGCGGTCCATGGTCATGTGATAGTCGCCGCACATGCAGGTGTCGACAAACTCGATCATGACCTCCTGGCCAATACCCTCGATATACCGGTAACGCCAGGTTTCGAACGGAAATGTAGAAGTCTCGCCACCACCTTCTTCAGTGGGGCGTTCATAGGAGCCGCCGGAGGGGTGCGAGTCGATCTCGTCGGGCGGACCGAACACGATGTACATGTGGCCGCGATCCGTCTTCCAGCCTGGGATCCCCGCGGCGTAGTGCTCGTTGGCGTAGGCGATACGCCGGTAGTGCTCTTCCTTAAACTCGTTCTCTTCCGTATCCGGCGTGGGATCGCGGCGCTGCCAGAAGGCCTCGATGAACTGGTCGCGCTCCTCGTCGTTGGAGAGCTGCATGAACGCCTTCCGCTCTTCGTCCGTGATGATCCAGGCCACATCTTCCGCCAGCCATTTCTTGTAGGTCTTGCTCAACTCGATCTTGAGCGCTTTGGCGTTGGCTTTTCTCTGCTTCTCCGGGATATTGCGTTTTAGAGGATCGGCCTGGCCTGGCGCCGCGGAGGCGGGCTGGGAGACCGAGGATTTCGCGTCCGAGTCATCTTTCTTATTCTGATCTTTTATGGCATCCTGATCCGGCTTATTCTGATCCTGACCCCGGGCGAGGGAAACAGCCATGAAACCGAAGGCGAGAACGCCCGCCAATATGCCAACCAAGCAGCGGCGTCGAGAACCTGAGACGAACATAGAAGGGCCTACCTTGTGAGAACTACGATTGGCTCCAATTCTATGTTGATTGGATACCAACTGGCAAGGAAAAGAGGCCCGGCAGCAAAGATTTTCCTGCGCCCGCGGGCAATTGCAAATCCCTTAAGAATCCGTGTCTTGCAACCGGACAGGATATAATTATCGAGTCATCGTGATCCGCTTAATCGGGTCATCTGAAAGCGGAAACGCTGCCGGTTCCTGCGGAATCGCAAAGCCGGGAACTTTGTCCGCCGCCCTGACGTAAATAGTGATTGGGGATTTGTGTTGATTGGGCAGTGACTTGGCCATCGAGCGACTTTCAGATGGCCGCTGAGCCATCGCCTTATCGCTTGATCGCCTGATTTTTATCTCGAATGAAGACCTGGAAGAAAATACTCATCGGAGTGGGCGCCGTTCTGGCGCTCGGGATTATTGTTGGCGTGACGGTCTACCAGAGCCGGAAGAATCTGGTCACGGTACAGACGGGAAGGGCGCAAAGGGAGAATCTGAATTCGGTGGTCAGCGCGTCTGGGGAGATCAAGCCCAAGACCTACGTAAACATTGGAGCCAATGCTTTTGGCAAGATTGTCAAGCTGCACGTCAAAGAGGGCGAGCACGTGAAGAAGGGACAGTTGCTCGCGCAGTTGGAAAACGTGCAGTCGTCGGCCGACGTGAGCGCGACGCGAGCCTCTCTGCAAGGGGCGGAGACCGATTTCATCGCGGCCGAGGCTGGCTTGCGAACATCGCAGGCAGATTTGAACCGGGCAAAGTCAGACGCCGATCACGCGCAACTTGACTGGCAGCGCGCTCAGGGTTTGTATAAAGACGCACTCATCGCCAAGCAGGATTACGACACCAAGAAAGCGGCGTGGGAATCCGCCGAAGCTGGACTGGCGCAGGCGCAGGCACGGGTCGCCCAAGCCGTAGCGCAAAAGGATTCAGCGGACAAGCATATTGCGCAAAATCGGGCGAACCTGACGCGGGTCGCCGACGTATTACAAAAGACGATCTACGAAGCGCCCTTTGATGGCGTGATCACGAATCTTCCGGTGCGGGAAGGGGAAACGGTGGTGGTCGGGATTCAGAATTCTCCGGGTAGCACGCTGATGACGCTCGCGGACATGTCGGTGATCACGGCCGAAGTGAAGGTGGATGAGACCGACATCGTCAACGTGCGCATGGGCCAGCCCGCCGAGGTGACGATCGACGCCATCCCGCACAAGACTTTTCATGGGGTAGTGAGCGAGATCGGCGACAACGCGATCGTGCGCTCCACCGGCGTCTCGACTTCGCAAACGACTTCGACTAGCGAGGAGGCCAAGGATTTCAAAGTAGTGGTGACCGTGACGGATCCGCCACCAGACCTGCGGCCGGGCCTCTCGACGACCGCCAAGATCACGACCGCGACCCGGAATAACGTGGTCAGCATTCCGATTCAGGCGTTGACGGTGCGCACTCAGGCGGACCTGGCCCCGAAGGATTCGGCCAGGGCAGTGCAGGCTGCGGCGCCCGTGGACGGTGCGAAGGCAAAGGAAGAGATTCAGGGCGTTTTTGTAGTCCGGCATAAGAAAGCGGAATTCGTTCCGGTGGATACCGGCATCAGCGGCACGACCGATATTGAAGTCACCAAGGGTGTGCAGGCGGGTGACGAGGTGATTACCGGGAGCTACAAGGTTTTACGTACCCTGAAGCCGGGAACAAGCGTCAAAATAGATAACTCGGAACCAAAGAAGGAAGACGAAAGCAGTTAGTTACTTAGTATGTGGAGACGGGGTTTGCGTCGTCCGTCTCGGCGGAGGGAGACGCGGAAAGTTGCGTTTCTCAGAACGTGACGTCTCACCAATGTCACAATGGGATGTCAAAGTAAAGAGCGGCCAGAGGAGTGTGCGTGCCGGAGAAGGAGAAAGAGATGGCGACTGCGGAAATACTTTCCATCGCCCGGACAGAGAAAGATCGGCCCGGGAATGACCGCCCTGCGAATTTCGCAGCGCCTGACTCCTGCATGATCGCGACCGAAGACCTGTGGAAGACTTATGACATGGGCTCGGAACAGCAGGTGCACGCGCTGCGCGGAATCAATCTTCGCATCCGGCGCAACGAGTACGTAGCCATCATGGGTCCATCGGGCTCCGGCAAATCGACGCTCATGAATTTGATTGGCTGCCTCGACTCGCCCTCGAAGGGCCAATACTGGCTGAACCAGCAACTGGTCAGCGAACTGGATGACGACGAATTGGCGCGCATTCGCAACAAGGAGATTGGGTTCGTGTTCCAGACCTTCAATCTGCTGGCGCGCGCCACCTCATTGCACAATGTGGAACTGCCGTTGATTTATGCGGGAGTGCCATCGGCGGAGCGGATCGAGCGTGCGAAAGCTTCGCTGGCGGCGGTCGGAATGGGCGACCGCATGAATCATAAGCCGAACGAACTCTCGGGCGGACAGCGCCAGCGCGTGGCGGTGGCGCGCGCCCTGGTCAATAATCCTGCGATTATCCTGGCCGACGAACCAACCGGTAACCTCGACTCGCAGACGGGCAATGAAATCATGGCGCTGTTGGACCGGCTACACGCGGAAGGAAACACCATCGTGCTCGTCACCCATGAGCACGACATCGCCGAATACGCCCATCGAATTATTTACATCAAGGACGGGGTGGTGGAGCGGGACGAAGTGAAAGAAGGGCGCTAGGAACCCGCTCTGGGCTTTCGGCTCTGGGGATTCGCTGTTCGTCGTTCGCTGTTCGCGGGTCAAAACCAAAACCAAAACCAAAACCAAAACCAAAACCAAGATCAAGATCAAAAGCCAAGATCAAGATCAAAGCCAAGATCAAGGGCCGCGGGCGAGGGCCCCTTCGGCTCCGCTCCGGGCAGTTCCGCGCCACACATTCCACTCATATCACATAGCTATTTTCCTGCGAGGAGCGCCTGCGCCTCTTTCTCCGCCTCGGCTAGATTTGGGGAGAGTCGTGCCACCCGTTCGCGGAGCGCATTCGCCTCGCCTGAACGGCCTTCTTTTTGCAACGCTTGTGCCAGCAGCAAATAGCCGACGTCGGTCGGCTCGACTGCCATCGCGAGGGAATAATGGCGGACAGCTTCAGGCAGATCGGCATTCTTTTGCGCGATCAGGCCGAGACCGATCATGGCCATGGCATGTTTGGGATCCAACTGCAGCGCCGCCTCGTAACACTGCGTCGCCCTCGCGGAGTCGCCGAGCTGGCGATAGGCAGATCCAAGATTGCCATAGGCGGTAGCGCGAAGGCTCGTATCGGCGGCGTAGCGAGCCACCATCTGGTAGCGTTCGATGGCGTCTTGCAGGTTGCCGCGGTTCGCCTCCAACGTGGCAAGGTTCAGGTTGGCGGGCAAATCGTCGGAACGAATGGCAATCGCGGCGCGGTACTGGGCGGCTGCCTCCTCGGTGCGGCCCTCACGGGCCAGAAAGTCACCCAGTGAATCGTGCGCGACGTAATTGTTCTCGGTGAGCGCGAGTGTGCGCTGCCAGAACGACTGAGTATCGTGCCAGTAGTGAACCTGGCGGAATGTCAGTAATCCGAGGATGAGCAAACACGCGAGAGCGGAAATAGAAAGGCAGGCCGCGCGAATCCCTTTCTCGCGCATAAAACGCGCAAAGATGGGATAGCCTCGGCCGGTTTTTGCGCAGTCGGCCACCAGCCAGGTACACATCACAAACAATCCGATGAATGGGATGTAGGCGTAGCGGTCAGCTATCGCTTGACCGCCCACTTGCACCAGGCCAAGCATTGGGACGAGTGATCCAAGGAACCAGAGCCATCCGACGATGAGATAGCGGCGCTCGCGCGTGCGCAGAGCGGCGGCAGTGATGACCATCAACAGCAACGCGGCCGCGCCCACTTGCCAGACAGGATAGAGCCTCGTGGGATGCGGATAGAGCGCGACCAGATTCGATGGCCAGAATGCTTTCCCCAGATAGCGCACGTAAGCAATAACCGCTGTCTCAAGCCGCAGTAGCGGGCTGTACTGGACCATAGTCTGGATGGCGCCTCCAGCGCGCTGGGCTTTCATCGTGACCATCGCGCTGGCGACGGAGAGCAGGACGAGGGGGAGTTTTTCCAGGACCAGCCATGCGCTTGAAAATCTCGGCGGAATGCAGGTTGAGCCCGGCGCGGGCTTGGCTTCCGAAAAGCGGAAGCGATTGAGCGGCCAGTAGTCCAACAGCAAAAGCAGGAATGGAAATGTAATCACCTGCGGTTTGCTGAGGAGGGCGAGCACGAACAGGAAAACAATCAGCACATAACGGTGCAACGCGGGTCGGCGCGTGTACCAGACATAGGCATGCAGAGCGAGCAGAAAAAACAACATGCTCAACACATTTTTTCGCTCGGCTGCCCAGGCCACGGATTCGACGTTCACGGGATGAAGCGCAAACAGAGCGGCGACAAACAAGCTGCGCCACGCGAACCCGGTGGCGGCCTGAAGCAACAGGAAAAGAAGCACGGCGCTGGCAGCGTGTAGCAGGACGCTGACTTCATGATGGGCCGCGGGGTTGACGCCGAATAGCTGGCAATCGAGCGCATGGGAAAGCCAAATCAGCGGATGGTAGTTGGCGGCATCATAGGTGGTGAACGCCCACTTCACGGTCGGCCAGGTAAGGCCCGTTCGGACGTGCGGGTTGTTGGTGATGTAAGTGTCGTCGTCGTAGTTGAGAAATCCGTTGTGAGTGATAGGGCTATAAAAGGCAAGCACGGAGGCAATCAGAAGCAAGGAGAAGAGCAGAGTGTGTTTCTCAGGCGAGCGAAAAAGCGTGGACGAAGCAGAAGTGTTGCGCGCTTCCAGGCTTTTCGCTAGTGCGACCGGAGAAGACGAACTCATGGGTGAGACTATTTTGAATCAGGATCGGCGGATGCGCGAGGCACAAGTTCTTGGAGAGGATGCCGTTAGTCATCAGACGTGCGAAGTATTGGCGACCGAATAACAATAAAAACGGACGGGCGAGCCGCCCGTCTCCACAAATTCTTTGCTTCGGTCGGCGCTACTGCCGGGAGTTGGCGGGGACAATTTTTTCGAGGTCGGGAACTGGAGTCGTACCGGCGGAGCGCGCTACGAAGAAATTGTGATCGTAGAGATTGCGGTACATGCGTCCGGCAATTTCGGCGGCTTTGGGGCCGAAGGTGGGACGTCCACCCTGCAGGAAAACGACGGTCACGATGCGGCCGGCATCGGTGTTGGCGTAGGAGGCGAACCATCCAAAGCGAGTGCCGGCGCGGGAACAGGTTCCGGTCTTGCCCAGGATTGATTCCTCGCTGAAATTGAGGCGCAGGCTGCGCGCCGTACCATACCGAACCGCTCCGGCCATACCGTCGGAAAGCTCGGGGATGGCGGAAGAAATGTCGAGATGACGTTTGATAATCGGCTGGAAATCGGCAACTGCCTCGGGATGAGTAGGATGCTGCAGGTAGTAGAGCGTGCCGCCATTCGCAATCGCGGCGACCAGCGCTCCCAACTGCAGGGGTGTCATCGAAATGCCCTCGCCAAACGAGCACATCTTGCCGACGCCGCCCAGCTTGGCCGAAATTTCTTCCTCCGGGTAGGCGCCGAGATGCTCGCCAGGAATGCGGTAGCCGGCCAGTTCGCCGAGCCCGAACTGCTGGGCATAGTAGTGAATCTTTTCAAATCCCAACTTGCGCCCGAGCGCTTCAAAGTACGCGTTGTTCGAGTGAGCGAGCGCCTCGGTAAGATTCATGCGCGTGCGGCCGGCGATGGGAACTTCCGTCTCTTTGTCGATCAGGCCTTCACTCACCGCAGCCAAAGCGACTGACAGCTTGATGGTGGAGCAGGGCTGCGCGCCGCTCGCAAGCGCGAGCTTCTGATTGACCATGGCGAGGATGCGTCCGCTGGTGGGCTCGATGGCGACTACGGTCCCGTTCATGTTGCCGAGCGCGTCGATCGCAGCCTCGCGCACGATTGGATCTTCGCCGGTGGTGACGTCCCCTTCGGTAATATCGGATGCGTAGGAACTGGTGTAGAAGCGTTCGTAATAACGATGGCGGTGCGCGACCGATCTTGAGAGCGGGGCGCGGCTATGCGCAAGCGTGCGCATGCGTCTGCGGGCGCGCTGGCTTTCGGTAACACGGCGGGACCTTGAGCGTGAGCTCAGCGAGTGCGACGAGAGGGCGTGAGGATTTACGCTGGCCGCGATGCCGCTCGCGTCCAGTACGATTGCCAATGCGATAAGAAGTGCCAGACGAAGCGGCCAATCCAACTTCACTTTCAAGAATCCCGTCCCCGGTCATTACCCAGACAAAGCTGCGTAAACCTGACTTCATTATGATGCAAGATGATCGCCAAAACATGGCACGAAAGGCCCATGGGCGCAACTGTCCGATAGTAGGGGATTTATGTTCCGGGAGGCAATGGAAAACTGTTCGTCCATGAAACGCCGCTTGGGCTCGATAACTGTATGCATTAAAAGAATTTAATACGGATTTTGCAGAGACACCAATGTTGGTAACCTGTTACCTGAGAGGGTACGCGACGCCGCAGTTGTCTTGCGGCTCGAACCCGCCGCACTGCGCTCTTTGTTCCAGAGCTGACGGGGCAGGGCGGAGTCCCGCCACCACGCGGGCAAAGCCCCGGCACATGCTGCGGTAGAATCCATCACGCAGTAATTATCCTGAATCGGTTTTGCCGAGGTCTGCTGCTTGCGAACATCGCTTGTGATTTTCTCTCTCTCCTTCTTCTCGGTCGCTATGGCTCTCATCGTTCCCCGTGTCGCTCGCGCTGCCGGGCAGAGTGGCGCTGGGCAGAGTCTGGAGGCTCGCCGAGCCGAACTCAATCGTCTGCTTGCCGAGGAGTGGGAATACACACTTCGCACCGAACCCGAACTCGCCACCGAGGTGGGAGACAACCGCTATAACGATCGCCTGAGCGACTTCTCAGACAAAGCGATTGCCGCCAATCTTGAGCACGCGCGCCAGGCCCTGGCGCGTTTCGAGGCGATCGACGTCGCGGGCTTTCCCGAGCAGGAAACTCTGAACAAGGCGCTCATGGTGCGCAGCCTGCGCGAAGATGTGGAAGGTGCGCGCTTCAAAGACTGGGAGATGCCGGCAACCCAATTTGGCGGCATTCACCTGGAATATGCTTCCCTGCCCTTCGACACTCCGTTTCGCAACCTGAAGGATTATGACGACTACCTGGCGCGGTTGCACCAGATTCCGCGGGTTCTCGACGAGGCGACCGGGCACATGCGCGATGGAATAAGCGATCATCTGATGCCTCCGAAGTATCTGTTGGAAAAAGTATCGGTGCAGGCGCAGGAGATTGCCGATGACTCGCTGGAAAAGAGTCCCTTTACCGAGCCCTTGCGGAAGTTTCCTCAGTCGATCCCCCTAGGCGAACAGACGCGGCTGCGGGCGCAGATTGAGAAAGCCGTGAAAGATGATGTCGCTCCCGCCTATGCGAAGTTCACGAAATTTGTGCGCGAGGACTACGCTCCGCATGGACGGCTGGATCCGGGCGAGTGGGCGCTGCCCGATGGCGAGGCGCGCTATCGTTTTGCGGTGCGGCATCAGACCACGACCGATCTTTCGGCGGACCAGATTCACGAACTGGGCGTGAAGAGCGTGGCTGAGATCGAAGCGCAGATGCTGAAGCTCGCGCAGGCGCAGGGCTTCCACGATCTGAAATCGTTCAACGAGCACATCCGGCAGGACCCGGCGCTGCATGCGAAGTCGGGGCAGCAACTGCTCGACCTTTACACACATTATCGGGACCAGATGTATGGGAAGCTGCCGGAACTTTTTGGACGGCTTCCGAAGAACAAGCTGGCGGTGGTGCCGATGGAGGCGTTTCGGGCGGCTTCGGCTCCTCCGGCCGATTATTCGCTGGGAGCGGGCGATGGATCGCGGCCGGGACGGATTAACGTCAATGAGTACGCTCCCGAGAAACGCCTGCTGCTGAATGTGGAGGCGATTGCCTACCACGAGGGCGTTCCGGGACATCATCTGCAGTTTTCGATTGCGCAGGAGTTGACGGACTTGCCGCCGTTCCGCAAGTACGATCTCGACGTGAATGCATACACCGAGGGCTGGGCGTTTTACTCGGAGCGACTGGGAAAAGAAGTCGGGTTTTATCAGGATCCTTATAGCGAGTACGGGCGCCTGCAGAATGAGATGTGGCGCGCGGTGCGCTGGGTAGTCGATACCGGCGTTCATTCCCAACATTGGACGCGGCAGCAGATGGTCGACTACTTCCACGAGCACACGGCAATGGACGACGAGAACATCAATACGGAGGTCGATCGCTACATTGCCTGGCCGGCGCAGGCGCTCTCCTACAAGATGGGACAGATGAAGATTCTCGAATTACGCGAGCGGGCGCAGAAGGAACTGGGGCCGAAGTTCGATCTGCGGGCGTTTCACGACGCGGTGCTCGATTCCGGTCCGCTGCCGCTGGATGTGCTGGAGGAAAAGATTACGGAGTGGATTGCGCAGAGGCGGTAAAAAACGCTGTCATCCTGAGCGCCGTGAGGTGAGCGGAGCGAGCCGAACAAGTCGAAGGACCCCTATACCGTTTACTCCAGCCGTGTCGCGGGAAGGCATTCTCCCGACGATCCTGGCCGGGGTACTCAAGGCAACGACGCGCCCCACACATCGCGCCCTCTGCGATGTGTGTTTGTTGCTTGACACGATTTCTTGCCGTATCTATAGTTCTCGTCGCTTCATGAACTGGAGGAGGAATATGCGTCGAATCGCTTTAACGGTACTTGGTTTCGCTCTGCTTTTGTCCGGAGTCCAGTTGTTCTCCCAGACGAATGCTACCGTCGAGAAGGCTCTGGAAAGTAAAGAAAAAGCTGGCTGGCAGGCCTGGAAAGATCACAACGCAAAGCCAGTGGAAGCGTGGACCCCGGACGACGCCATCAGCGTCGCCGACGGAGGGGTATTCAAGGGCAAGGAACAGGTTCTGAAAAGCATGACTGACGCGAGGTGTGTGGTCAATAGCTTCTCGCTGTCCGATTTCTCATATATGTGGCTGGACAAAGACACCGTCGTCATGACCTACACGGGCGCGCAGGACGCAACTTGCGACGGAAAAAAGCAGGCGGGAAAAGTCCTCGCGACCTCGATTTGGCAGAAGAAGGGCGGCAAATGGTTGTCGCCATTCCACCAGGAAACCGAAACTGGGAGCATGTAACTGCTGCCGACGAAAATCCCCACCCAAGTTCAACCGGGCTTGGGTGGGCTGCACTCCGCTTCCCCCGCCTCTTATTCCCGGCTCCGTGTCCACCCTGTGGAACTCTATACGCGACGATTTGGGCTCTCAGTTCTCCCATTCCCGTGGTTGTCTTCCGATGGCACAGCCCAGCCGAGGGTGCCCCATGTCTCGTGCTTTTCGAGACATGGGCACCAGGCTGGACGTGCTGGAGGACAAGATTACGGAGTGGATTGCGGAAAAGAAAAAATTTACTAGCCTTCCGTACTGACCAACGGCGATCCCCGCAAATCCCCAGCTTTATGGCCGAGCTTCGTAGACGATATTGAAGGGAGTTTCCGTGGCTCGGCGGAAACGGCTGAAGCCCGCCGAAGTTACGACCTCCCGAATGCGCGATTCACCGGCCTGTGCGCCCAGGCAGAGTCCGACTTCCTGGGATCGGGAACACGGCGTGCACAACAGCGTCGAGAACGAGTAGTACACCCGGCCGACGGGATTCAGATTGTCCTTCAACTGATCGTTGGCGAAGGGCTCGACGATCATCCACGTGCCATCTTTACTCAATGACTGGCGGACGTGCCCGGCGGCGCCGATAGGATCGCCCATATCATGCAGGCAATCGAAGACGGCTACGAAATCATAGTCTTTACCGGGATAGTCTTTCGCCTTGGAGACGTCGAAGTGAACGCGCTCGGCAACGCCGTTACGCTGAGCCGACTCCTGCGCCGCTTCGATGGATTTGTCGTGGTAGTCAAATCCGTAGAAATGGGATTTGGGGAATGCTTTTGCCATTAGTAAAGTGGAAGCTCCTTTGCCGCAACCGACGTCGGCGACTCGGGCCCCTGCCTCCAGCTTTTCCTTTACGCCATGCAGGGCGGGAATCCAGGAGCTGACCAGGTTCGCGGCGTAGCCTGGGCGAAAGAATTTTTCGCATCCGTGAAAGACTCCGTCAGCGTGCTCGTGCCAGCCCATGCCCGCGCCGGTGCGGAATGACTCTGCGATACGTGGAACCGCAGCGAGCGAGCCCAAAGCCAGTTCGAATGCGCCCGGCAGATACGCGGGACTGTCTTCGTTGGCTAGAGCGAAAGCCTGTTCTTCATTGAGGCTGAACTTGTGGGTCTTTTCGTCGTAGGTGATGTAGCCTCCGGCGGCTTGCGAGGCCAGCCATTCTCGCAGGTAGCGTTCATCAGTGCCGGTCTTGGTCGCGAGTTCGGCGGGACTCATGGGACCAGCGGCGAGTGCCTTGTAGAGGCCGAGTTTTTCTCCGATCACGACCATGCCGGTGTGAACCGCGGCGCCGAGATCGGTGACGAACTGGCCGATAAAAGCGTTCAACTTATCCATATCGAGCTGGGGAGCTTGCGCTGTGCTCATGGGAAATTCCTCCTTTAGCTAGAAGATGCCGTTTCGGAGCCGAAAAAAGGAAGTCTTAACTTGCATCGGGAACCAACTACCCCACACTTTGGGAGAATTTTGCGCCGGACGGACGCCGAAGTCAAATCGCGTTAGAGACGGGAACAGAGGAGACCATGGGATGGAAGGAGTTTGACTTTTCTGTTACTCGATTACCATTTCGGGTTCGCGCTCGGACCGGGGCCCGGACTCCCTTGCGGGTGCTCTCTCAGCGGGCTTTGCCGGCGCTTTTTCGGTCGTCTTCATTTCGGCCATCTTCTTTTCGGACAGGTTCGGAGCGGCTGCTCGCAGACCTTCTTCGGAGAGGTCGGCCAGACAAAGCCGCAGATTCCCGGGGTTGGTTGCATAGGCGAGTCCGGTCTCGAGATCGATCACCCCATCCCGAACCAGCTTCTCAATACTTCCATCGAAGTCCTGCATGCCTTCGGTTTCGCCGGTGCGCATGGCATCGAGAAGCGTCTTGCCTTCATTCTCGCCCTTCTCCACATATTCCCGTGTGCGAAGAGTCGACGTGAGGATCTCGATGATCGCGACGCGGCCACCTTGTTTCTGGGGAACCAGACGCTGCGAAATGACGTATCGGAAACTTTTCGCCAGCCTTGTGCGGATGATCTGCTGTTCCGCCAACGGAAACGCGCCGACAACGCGCTCTACCGTCTTGGAAGCGTCAATCGTGTGCAGCGTGGAGAGGACGAGGTGTCCGGTCTCGGCCGCTTCCATCGCGATCTCGATGGTATCTTTATCGCGCATTTCGCCAACCAGAATTACTTTTGGAGCCTGGCGCAAGGCGGCACGCAAAGCCGCTGTGAAACTGGGCGTGTCGCTGTGCAATTCCCTTTGATGAATAATCGACTTTTTGTGGCGATGCACGAATTCGACCGGATCTTCGATGGTGATGATGTGATAGGCCTGCGTTTCATTGATGCGGTCGAGAATCGCCGCCATAGTGGAGGATTTTCCCGAGCCGGTGGGGCCGGTCACCAGCACGATTCCATTCTTGAGATTCGCGATTTCACCTAATTGCGGCGGCAGTTTAAGCTCTGCGAAAGTGGGAGCGGTTTTGGGAATTACCCGCATGACAATCGCGTGGCTCCCGCGCTGGATGAAGACGTTGACGCGGAAGCGGCACTGCCCAGGCAAACTGTAGGAGAGATCGCAGGAACCTTGCTGCTGCAGGGCGGCTGCCGCCTGTTTATTCCCGCTCATGAGTTCTTCTGCGATGCGCCATGTGTCATCCGGACCCAGGGCTTGCAATCCCTGGATCTTCACTGGCACCAACTGGCCACTCACCTCCACCAGAGGCAGACTTCCCGGAGAAAAGATCAGGTCGCTCACGCGCGGTGCTACCTGTAGCATCGCCAGCAACAATGCCGGCGTCGGGATAGATAGCTTCGGGGCAGCGTTAGCGACAGCGGGCGTAGGCAGGGTAGTCAAAGGTTACTCCGGTTCTGTAGCAGCTTACCCTCCGACCTATCCAGCCTCAAGTAACCAAAGATCACGCACGAGGAAAACTTTCTTGCCGGGCAGAAACACGAAGACTGTTTTATACCCAATTCTTCCCAGTCACCGTGCGGGCGCTCCCCATCGTTTTCGATCACATCGTAAACTGAACCCGTGAAGTTCTCACGGAAGATGGCGCCGTCCTACCGCTCTTACTTCACCTGGTTTCAGTTGATTGCCGTCTACGTTTTGCTGGAGGGCGCGCTGTGGTCATCTCGAATGTCGGTGCGCAACCTCTGGGCGTTGGCCATCGCGATCGCCGTCTTTGCGTTCGTTCTGCTCGACGGGCAGTCCATTCGCGAGATGGGCCTGGGCCTGCCAACCGCCGCGGGAGCCGGTCTGGCGCTGGCCGTAAGTCTGGCGGCGGCGATTTTTCTGATCTTGATGGTGCACCGGGCTGGTGGCGAGATTCCGGCAGATGCGGTGTGGCCGGACTTCAAACAGTCCTCGGGATATTTGCTGTGGGCGCTGATTCAGGAGTTCCTGCTGCAATCATTCTTCTTTACTCGTTGCGAGAAACTGTTCGGCGGCGCGGACGCGGTCTGGGTGGCGGCGACGCTGTTTGCGGCGGCCCACCTGCCCAACCCGATCCTGACAACCTCTACCTTCGTCGCAGCCTTGGTTTTCTGTGAGCTGTTTCGGCGCTACCGGAGCATCTATCCGCTTGCCATCGCACACGCCGCTCTTGGGCTGACCGTTGCCGCTACCATGCCTGACAGCGTTCTTCATCATATGAGGGTGGGCATGGGGTATTTGCGATATTAGTTGCTGCCCTATCGGGAAGTTTCCGTGGATGTTGGCTTCACGGTTTGCTGAAAAAGTGTTTTCTCCGGTCAAGATTCCAGAGTCTTTCAGCAAACTGTTTCAGCCGTAGATTTCTTTCGCTGCGACCACGGTATTGGCGTGGATGGTGACGGTGTCTTCCAGTTTGTGGGCGTAGCCTCCGGCGTAGGTAACCATGACGGGAATGCCCTCGGCCTTGGCGAGGCGGAAAACCAGCGCATCTCTTTCTTTTAATCCCTTGATCGTTAACGACAATCCTCCGAGCTGATCTTCACGATAAGGATCGGCTCCCGCGACATAGCAGATGAGTTCCGGATGGGGGAACTTGTCCAATCCCAGACTGATGGCGTTGCCAAGGCACGCCAGATATTCGCCGTCCTCGATTCCGTCGGGCAGGTTCATGTCCAGCGACGAAGGAGGCTTGAACGCGGGGTAATTGTTCTCCTGATGCAGGGAGATCGTGAACACGTCAGTAGACGGGTTGCGCGGTCGAGCCATATTTGCGGGATTGGAGGCACCGGCGAGAGTCGGTGGCATACGGTTGCCGGGAGCCGGTTTCGGGGCAAAGATAACAGCGGTGCCGTTACCCTGATGCACGTCGCAATCGATCGTCATGGCGGTGCGGATTTTTTCGTCGGCCTGCATGCGGCGAATTGCAACCGCAATGTCGTTGATCATGCAAAAACCTTCTCCGTGGTCGGGGAAGGCGTGGTGAAATCCGCCGCCGATGCTGATGGCAATTCCGTCGTTGAGCGCATAGTCGGCGGCCAGCATGGAACCGCCCGCCGCCAGCCAGTACGCGCGCACCAGTTCCGGCGAGTAGGGCACCTCCATCTCAAGTTCTTCGCGCGTGCTGAGCGTTCCGGTCTTGAGTTTGTGGACGTACTGGGGAGTATGGACCAGCAAAATGTCCTCGTCGGCGGCAGGCCGCGGAGCGACAAAGTCGGAAGCATCTGCCACCTTTGTGGCCAGGAGGCGGTCGTGGACGAGCTTGTACTTTTCGCCTGGAAATACGTGGGACCCGATGGGCAGGAAATAGTCGTCGCTGTAAATCAGTTTGAAAGGCAGCATGCAGTGCTCAGCGGTCGCGGAACGAAAACCCCATATCATACGCGGCTTTGGAAGATTTGGCAGGGATTGTGATCACTGGTTTTTCGGGATCGCACCGAACTGCTAAACTGGGCCAGTTGCCTCCGAAAAAGAAATCTCTATTGAAAACCTCGGTTGAGCCGGCTGGGCAAGCGCCAGCGGGCAGTCCGAAACCGCAGCTTGTGCCCGAGTCTGGCAAAGGCCGCATCTTTCTCATCGATACGATGTCGTTCATTTTTCGCGCCTATCACGCAATGGCGCGGCAGCGGCCGATGTCCACCAAGACGGGGCTTCCCACGGCGGCGATTTATGTGTTTGTCAACATGCTGCGCAAACTGCGCGATGACTTTTCGCCGGAATATCTGGCGGCGGTGTTCGACGTGGGAGCGCCCACCATCCGCAATCAGCAAGCGGAAATGATTACCACCATCCGCAAGTTCGACATCAAGACGCAGACCTTCAAGGAATCGCAGTATGACGGCTACAAGGCGAACCGCAGCGAGATGCCGCCCGACCTGGTGCAGCAGGTTCCGTATATTCGCCGCGCACTGGAAGGGTATCGCATTCCGATCCTTCAGTTGGAAGGCTACGAGGCCGATGACGTGATTGGGACACTGGCGCGAAAGGCGGCGGAGGAATCGCATCCCGTCTACGTGGTATCGAGCGACAAGGACATGCTGCAACTGGTGAACGACGATGTGTGCGTGCTGAACCCGCCAAAAGACAATCTGATTTGCGATGCGGCGAAGGTGGAAGAGTTGCTCGGCGTGCCGCCTTCGAAGGTGGTGGATGTGATGGCGCTGCGCGGCGACTCGGTCGACAACATTCCGGGAGCGCCCGGAATCGGAGATAAGGGGTCGGTCGAGATCATACGCCGCTTTGGCAGCGTGGAGCAGGCGCTGGAGCGCGCCGCCGAGGTGGAGAAGAAAACCTATCGCGAGTCGCTCCAGAATAACCGGGACAACATCCTGCTGAGCAAGCAACTGGTGACGATTGACACGAACGTTGCCGTCGACTTCGACGTTGCCGCGATGAAGATGGGCGAGCCGGACGTCGACTCACTGCGCGCACTGTTTGCCGAACTTGAATTCAGTTCTTTGCTGAAAGAACTGCTTCCGGTGGTGGAAGTGAAAGAGGGCAAGTACAGGGAGATCAAGTCCAAAGCTGAATTCGAGGATTATCTGTGGGGCTTGGCGGCGGATGCGCCGCTGGCAATAGCGATTCCGATTGAACAAGCTGAAGAGGCAGAAGAGGAAGAAGATGACGAACCCGAATCGGCGCAGGGCGAGTTTCTTGCGTTGCAGCCCGCGCCGGTCGAAGAAAAGCAGACCGCGGCGTGGTGCAAGCAAATAGCTGTCTCGAAAGCGCCGGGTGAGGGCGCCCTGGTCTCGCTTGAAGACAAGGCACTCGCTGACCGGGTGAAGAGCCTGCTGGAAGATTCTTCAGCTCCCAAGATCGTGCACGACTACAAGGCGGCCCTTCATCATTTTGCGCAGCTGGGGATTGCGCCGGCGGGAGTGAAGCACGACCCGATGCTGTATTCGTATCTGCTCGATCCCACTTACTCATCGCATTCGCTGCCGGAAGTGGCGCTGCGAAGACTCAATTTGAAGTTGAGCGGCAATCTGGCGGAGGCAGCCGACATCGCGGGACGGCTGGCCAGTTCGCTTCGCGCGGAGGTTGAGAATCAGGGACTGGCCTCGGTCTACGAAACCATCGATGCGCCGCTCGTGCCGGTATTGGCGCGAATGGAAGACGCGGGCGTGAAGATCGACCCCGCGGTTCTCGGTGAGATGTCGATCAAGTTGCAGCGGGAGGCGGACGCCAAGGCACGCGACATTTATGAGCGTTGCTCGGTGGAATTCAACATCAACTCGCCGAAACAACTGGGAGATGTGCTGTTCAACAAGCTGGGCCTGCCGGTGCCGGTGAGATATGGCAAGGGCAAGAAAATATCGACGGCGGTCGATGTGCTGGAAGGCCTTGCGGAGGAACATGAAGTTCCGCGGCTGGTGCTGGAATACCGGCAATTGACCAACTTGAAGTCGACCTACGTCGATGCGTTGCCAGCGTTGATTCGCGCCGGGAGCGGGCGCGTGCACACCACCTTTGGGCAGACAGGAACGGCGACGGGAAGGCTGTCGTCAGCGAATCCGAATCTGCAGAATATTCCGATTCGCACCGAACTCGGCCGGGAGATTCGCGCAGCATTCATTGCCGAGCCGGGAAATGTGCTGCTGGCGGCGGATTATTCGCAGATCGAGCTTCGATTGCTCGCGCACTTCTCGAAAGACAGGCTGCTGGTGGAAGCGTTCCGGCGGGGTGACGACATTCACACGCTGACGGCGTCGCAGGTATTCGGCGTGCCTCCCTTGATGGTGACGCCGGACCACCGGCGGCAGGCGAAGGTGGTGAATTTCGGAATTGTGTATGGGCTTTCTCCGTTCGGGCTGTCGCAGCAACTGGGCATTGAGCCGGGCGAGGCGAGGAAGTTTATTGACGCCTACTTCGAAAAATACGCCGGAGTGCGGGCGTTCATCGATGCAACTCTTACGCAGGTGCGGAGAGATCAGAAGGTGAAGACACTGTTCGGGCGCGTTCGGCCGATTCCCGATATCAACAGCAAGAATACGAACCAGCGAGGCTTTGCGGAACGCACGGCAGTAAATACTCCGTTGCAGGGAACGGCGGCCGACCTGATCAAGCTGGCAATGATCCGTATTGACGAGGAGATCAGGAAGCGCAAGCTGAAGTCGCGGATGACATTGCAGGTTCACGACGAACTGGTCTTCGAAGTGCCCGAGGGTGAAGTGGGAACCATGAAGACGATGGTTCGCGAGCACATGGAGGCAGCGCATGAACTGGCGGTCCCGCTGCGCGTCGAACTGGGGGTGGGATCGAACTGGCGCGATTTGGAGTAGGGCACCTCGGGATACGCGATTTGGATTGAAACATCTCGGGATAAAAGAGGCTTGGCTTGGTCGCACGCCTGTCAAGCAAGACTGAACCGGTAGAGACTCTTCAAAATAAAAATAGTAAAGGCAAGCTGAGGAAAACTGATTACGCCGTTTGGTTATACTCTATAAACGATCATGCGAAGCGCCGCGTTCGTCGTTGATTCCAGCCGCACGACACAAGACCTTTATCTTGCGGAGGCAATCGGATGAGTGCAGCTACGTCAATGGCGCTGGAGAAGGCGCCCCGCCGCGGTTCCCCGAGGTATCCCGTCAATGTCGCATTCGATGTGATCGCGTTGCGCTCCGGGGTTCCCGAAAACTTGCCTGGACGCTGCACCGACCTGAGCGAAGGCGGTGTGGGCGGAATGGTGGCCGGCGAATTAGCCTCAGGACAGCAGGTAGCGGTCGAGTTGCGGCTTCCGAATGTTGGCGTGCCCGTGCGGGCGCGCGCACTGGTTCGTTATCACGGGCGGCTTCGTTGCGGGTTTGAGTTTGTGGGATTGTCGGTCGAGCAGCAGGAGTTGATCCGGTACTGGGCTTACCGGCTCGCGCCTCGGCTGGAGTTGGTGAAGGAACCAGGAGATGCCGGTCCTGCAAAGACAAAGACGAAGATGGAGCTTATTGCTCCCGTGGCGATTCCGCGTTCGGGGCCGCGCATTCGGGTTCAACGCTGGCGATTGAATGTACTCCTCGCTGCATTATTGCTGCTGGCAGGCGTGGGATGGTGGCAGTGGCAGCGGTCGTGGAAAGAATTGGAAATCGGAGCAAGGACAACCGGGGAAGCACCTTTGCGAGTTTCTGCCGAGACCATGGATATGCGGGCTATATCAAAGGTAGAGCCGGTGTATCCCGAAGAGGCGCGCCTGGCGGGCAAGGAGGGGTTGGCGGTGCTGGATGCGGTGATCGCAGCGGATGGGACTGTCAAGCGACTGCGGCCTGTTTCGGGAGACGAGCTGCTGGTGAAATCCGCCGAGGAGGCCGTGCGGTCGTGGAAGTTTGAACCGTACCAATCTTCCGGGCGACCAGTTGCCGTGGAAACGACGATTTCGGTTGAGTTCCGGTTGAACTGAATCGCGATGCGTGGTTAGGTCTGATTAGAGGTTAAGCCCGATTAGCCGTATTTTTCCACCTGTTCGAAAGTGACGCCACGCTGGTCTCTTGCAGAGACAATGGGTTCGCCATCAAGCTGCCAGTCGATGCCTAGCGCGGGATCATTCCAGGCAACCGTGCGCTCGTGCTCGGGCGCGTAAAAATCGGTCGCTTTATAGAGCACGTGGGCATGGGCAGACGCGACTCGAAAGCCATGCGCGAATCCGCGTGGAATCCATAAAATGAGTTTGTTTTCGCCGGAGAGCGTGAAGGCCTCCCACTTTCCGAACGTGGAAGACGAGCGGCGAAGATCGAGCGCGACATCGAGAATCTCGCCGCTGATGACACGCACCAGCTTTCCCTGAGGCTGCTGGATCTGGTAATGCAATCCGCGCACCACGTTTTTTTCGGAGTAGGAGTGGTTGTCCTGCACGAAGGCGTCTGGTATGCCAAGCTCGGCGAAAGTGCGCTGGTTGTAACTCTCCAAAAAGAAGCCGCGGTCGTCGCCGAACACTTGGGGTTCGAGAAACAGAATTCCGGGGAGGCTGGTGGCGATTTTTCTCATTGATCCGAATACAGACTTGATCTCGATAATTCCGTCAGAAGACGCGATCTTTCAGCAATTGCAACAGATAAGCGCCATACCCGTTGTTGCGCATCGGTTTCGCCAGCGCTTCCAGTTGTTCGGCCGTAATGTAGCCCGAGCGATAGGCAATCTCTTCCGGGCATGCGACCATCAGGCCCTGCCGCTTCTCCAGCGTTTGAATAAATAAAGACGCCTCCATTAAAGCTTCATGCGTGCCGGTGTCAAGCCATGCCATGCCGCGCCCCATCACGCAGACGGTGAGCTGATTGCGCTCGAGATAAGCGCGGTTGACGTCTGTGATTTCCAGTTCTCCGCGCGCGGAGGGTCTGAGGCTTGCGGCAATATCGACAACCTGCTGGTCGTAAAAATAAAGGCCGGTAACCGCGTAGCGCGATTTCGGATGCTTCGGCTTTTCGGCGATGCTGAGCACTTTGCCATGCGCATCGAACTCCACCACGCCGTAGCGTTCGGGATCCTGCACCGGATACGCAAAGACGCGTGCGCCCTCACGCTGGCTGGCCGCCGCGCGCAACTCTTTGACGAGATCGTGCCCGTAAAAAATGTTGTCGCCCAGAACGAGCGCGCACCCGCTTGAGCCGATGAACTCGCGGCCGATCAGAAACGCCTGGGCAATTCCCTCCGGTTTGGGCTGCATCGCATACTGAAAGTGGACCCCGAAGCGCGCGCCATCGCCGAGCAATTGCTGGAATCGCGGCAGATCATCGGGAGTCGAAATCAGGAGAATTTCGCAGATGCCCGCCAGCATGAGTGTCGAGAGCGGGTAGTAAACCATTGGCTTGTCATACACCGGCAGCAGGCTCTTGGCGACTGCATGAGTGACGGGATAGAGGCGCGTGCCCGATCCTCCGGCGAGGATAATGCCCTTGTAATTCGGTGGCGCGGTTTTGGTCATGTCGGGTTCGGCTTTCCGTCTCATCTCTCAGCGAAGCGAGTGAGTTGCATATGGCGGCGAAAAGCAGGTCCTTCGCTTCGCTCAGGATGACAAAATCACAAAACTCAGAATTGAAGAACTGTATCCCAGTTTCACCACAGGTTGCTCAGCGCTCGGTGGCGTAGTGCTTGGCCATCCATTGACGATAGCTGCCGCTGGTGACACCGCGCACCCAGTCGTCATGTTCAAGATACCAGCGAATAGTTTTTTCGAGGCCGCTTTCAAAAGTCTCTTGCGGATGCCAATTGAGTTCGCGTTCGACTTTGCACGTATCCATTGCGTAGCGGCGGTCGTGCCCGGGACGATCTTCAACGAACGTGATGAGCTGGTGGTGCGGAACAACGGGATCGTCCGGCCGCAACTGATCAAGCAGTTTGCTGATCGCGTTCACGATCTCGATATTTGTTTTCTCGCTTCGACCTCCGATGTTGTAGGTTTCACCCACACGGCCGCGAGCGAGCACGGCGCGAATTGCGCGGCAGTGATCGTCGACGTACAGCCAATCGCGGACATTTTTTCCGTCCCCGTAAACAGGCAGAGGTTTGCCCCGGCAAGCATTCAGGATCATGAGCGGAATCAGCTTTTCGGGAAACTGAAGCGGCCCGTAGTTGTTCGAGCAGTTGGTGGTGAGAACGGGCAGGCCGTACGTATGGTAATAGGCTCGGACAAGGTGATCGGAGGCCGCTTTGGAGGCCGAGTACGGGCTGTTGGGTGCGTAGGGCGTGGTTTCGCTGAAGGCGGGATCGCCGGGACCAAGCGAACCGTAGACCTCGTCGGTCGAAACCTGCAGAAAGCGGAACGACGCGCGCTCCGATTCCGGGAGCGCCGACCAGTACGCGCGCGCCTCTTCGAGCAAGCTGAATGTGCCGTTGACGTTGGTGCGGACGAAATCATCCGGTCCATGGATAGAACGATCGACATGGCTCTCGGCGGCGAAATGAACAATGGCGCGGGGTTTTTCGCGCGCTATAAGTGTGCGTAGGACTTCGGGCTCGACGATATCGCCCCGCTCGAAACGGTAGCGTGCGTGGGCCTCAACCGGATGCAGGTTAATGAGATTGCCCGCGTATGTCAGTTTGTCGAAATTAAGGACGCGCGCCTGCTCCGAGGCGATCCACTGCAGGATGAAGTTCGAGCCAATGAAGCCGGCGCCGCCGGTGACGAGGATGAGATCTTCCATGCCGGAATTGCCGCGTCACGAAAAGACGCGGCATCCCGATTCTAAACGAAGCTGGCGCCAAGCGATCCAGCTTCGGTATGGCACTTTCACCAACTCTATTCTGGAGTTTCAGTTCTCGGAAGGCCTGAATGTGGCTCGACCTGGACCCATCCTGCCCAATCAAAACCGTGGACTTTGCCTGTCAATTTGTCAAGGCGGATCATGACATACGGTCCCGTGAGATTTTGGTCTCCGCATAGAAAAGTGTATCTTTCCACAACCCACAATTTCAGAAAACCAAATTATCGAAGGCACCAGCAAGGGCAACAATGCAAGCACTATGTATTATGCAAAATTCATTCGTACTCCGTCTTCGTAATGCCAGATTTCACAACCCTACTATTTGCGGTCCGGCTGGGACGGGACAACACGGCCTTCGCCGCACCATTGTCACTTTGTTTGCGGCGGAGGCGCTGGCAAAGGAGCATCCTGATCAGTCTCGATTGCCAAAAGGGCGGACTTAAGCATCCTGCCTCTGGCATTAATGTTCGACAAGGCAGAACCCATGTTATAGCCGAAAGTGTTAGCCGCATCGCCTCCGGTTCGAGTTCTGTACAGATGCCCATCGCTCCGGATTATCCGGCCGGTCGAGTCGTATGTCCTCGCAAACAGTCCTACGGCTCGGTCTGTGTAGGGCACGTTTTCGTTGACCCTCGTTGTAGTCGTTGTCTGGGCATCTCCGGTGGCTGTGTAGTTCCAACGGTTTCCATATTGATCCGTGGCTGAGCCGTCCGCACTAAACGTAGTCGAACTAGTACTCGTATACGTGCGGGTCGTCGGCATTAGACCGCTGTAATAGCTCTCTGAAGTCGAGAAGATCATCAGATAGTTCCTTGCCGCGGGATCGGGCTTGGACGACAGACACACACCTGGATATTTCGTTGCGCTCTTCCTCCACCAATGAGTCACAAAGTCCGGGAACAACGGCTCCGCTCCATTGGGCGTTGCGATGGCAGAAGATACCCTCTTCGTGCAAGGGCCGGCGTAGACCTCTTTCTTCTTAGCCCATGCGACTGAATGCATCAGCACCAGAAGTGCGAGAACAGGAACGAACGACATAGAAAACTTCTTCTTCATAAGCATCTCCTTCATTGAGTTTGGTTTGGGCTGGCCCCTAGAATCCGCGTGATTCGCTCAGTCTGCGGATGCTCGTCGGGGCTCCAGCCCAGCACGTTGTAGTAGGCCGTTTCGATGGAGCGGACAATCTCAGCCCACTGATATTGGCTCTGAATACGTTCGCGCTCTCGACTTCCCGCCTGGCGCCGCAGTTCGGGATTGTGAACAAGCACATCGAGCATGCGCTCGAGATCCGCTGACTCATTTCGCCGGAAGGTGAAACCGGCGCCGTCAACCAGTTCGCGATTCTCGGGGATATCGCTGGTCAGCACGCACACTCCGGCCGCCATGGCATCGAGTAGAGCCAAGGACATTCCCTCCAACTCAGAAGGGAGCACGAACAGAGCGGCGTTAGAAAGCAGCTCTTCGAGGTTACTTCCGGAGGCCCATGGAAGAAAACGGATGCGCTCCGATTCGTGGCGGCGCAAACTCTCGACGTAGTAGTTCGAGTGACTCGATCCTCCAGCGAGCACCAGTTTCATGTCGGTGTGAACCTTTTCGAAGGCGTCGATGAGGATGTGGCAATTTTTCTCGGGGGAAAACCTTCCCAAGAAAAGGACGTAATTGTCGGGCAGAAGATTCCACTCAATCAGTTGCCTGGGGAACCGTCGCGGCGCGATGGTGGCTCCGTTGGGAATGTAGATCGTCTCGCGGCCGTGTTGGTCGCGGTAATATTGCCGCAGCGTTTGGGAAACAACCATGGTGGCATTGGGCAGGGTTACGGCGGCCGCTTCTCCCCACCGCAAGAAACGCGCAGCGATTGCGCCCCATTTGCCGCGCTGCCAGTCGAGTCCCTGAACGGTTACGACCGTTTTCTTGCCGACCAGCCGAGGTAGAAATGAAAACAGCGCGGGGCCGAGGCAGTGATAGTGCACGATGTCGAAATCGGAGACCATGGCGTGCAATGTACTCAGCAGAGTGTGGATGACCGTATCGAGATGCTTGGAACGGATGGTGGGCAACCGGCGTACGCGCATGCCATTGTGAGTGCTCATGGGCGGAGTGAAGTAGGTGCGGCAATAGACGGTCACGTCGTGCCCGAGGAGGGCCAGTTCATGCCCAACCTGCTCGTAATACGATTCGATCCCGCTGTATTTGGAAACCAGACCACGACCTCCGATGAACGCGACTCGCACGCCCTGGCGCGGGCGCGGGATCTCTGCCGCATTCGGAAAGGACAGAACTTTTCTGGGGGCGCTCAGCCGGGAGTAAATGTCGAACAGTTTTTCCAGGTGTTGTTCCGGATCATGACTTGCCTTTACACGGGCTCGGCCGGCAGCGCCCATTCTTGCAATCACATCAGGATGGTCGAAGAGAAATCCGATGGAACGAGCAAGCTGATCGCGGTCGCCAGGCGGGTAAAGCAATCCGGTGACGCCCGGTTCGACCAGTTCGCGACGCGAACCCAGGTCAGAGGCGATCACCGGCCGTCCGTAAGCATAGGATTCGAGGATTGATTTTCCCAAGGTTTCATAGGCATGGGATGGAAACAGGGAAAAGCTGCAGTTGGCGATGAGCTTTTTTAGTTTCTCGCCGTGGACCATGCCCGCAAAAAGAACGCGCTTCAGATTCAATTCACGGGCCAGGGCCTCAAGACGCGAGCGTTCCGGGCCGTCGCCCGCGATGATCAGCGGAACGTGCGGCAATCGAATCATTGCGTGCACCAAATCGTCGATTCCCTTCTCCGCAGACAGGCGGCCGAAGTAGAGCAGGTAGCCCTCATCGTTATCATTGCCGAGTTCTTCGTCGTCCGGCAGCGCCTGGAAATGGGGCAGGACTTCGATGCGCTCGGCGGGCAGTCCACTCGCGACAAATTTGCCGCGAACAAATTCGCTGGGAGCGAGAAAGAGATCGACGCAAGTTTCATAGGTGCGCAACCATTTGTGCAGATACGCCTCGGCGGCGAGAACAACTGCGCTCGTGCGCGGACCCGAATAGCAGCCCTCGGTGACGACATGGTGAAAGGCGCCACCCCGGCATGCGTCGCAGGTCCTGCCGTGGGCGACGAAATTGTAGTTGGGACACAGCAGCTTGAAGTCGTTCAGGTGATAGAGCACGGGAATGCCCCGACGCTTGAGCTCCCAAAGGATCGAGGGCGACAAGTGATGATAGATTCCGCGGATGTGGGCCAGATCCGGTGAGAAATCGGCGATGCAATCGCGCATGGCGCGACGTGCCGATGGCGAATAAATGGCGTGTGCCGCCATTTTCACCTTCTGCAGCAAGCTGGCGTTGGCATCCTTGAAGTTCATGTAAGGGATGCGATAACTGCGGCCCGTGAACGCGGAAGGAGAGCCATGATCCATGCTGAAGAGGGCAGTTTCGTGACCACGCTCATCCATGCGGTGAATGAGGTCGAATAAATAAGACTCGGTGCCGCTAAACGGATAGTCGTACTTGTTGCAATACAGAATGCGCATGGTTTCCGCCTGACTCTAACTGGGGGATACGGGTAAGAAACTGTTCCACAAACGCAAGCAGGTTTCGCTGGCGGTTATAGGAATCGGCGACCTTGGCCGCCGCCGCCCGCCGGATTCCCGCCAGAAATGCTTGATTGGCGTAAATCCAATTGACGGCGTTGATGAAGCTGGGCAGCGAACCTTGTTGATAGAGAAACCCGGTCTGCTGATGCTCGACCAGTTCGGGAATGCCGGTGATATCGGGCGCGAGCACCAGCTTTTCTTGCGACATGGCTTCCATCAGAACGACGGGGATTCCCTCGCTTTTGCTAGTGATCACTACCAGATCCGCGTAGCGGTAATATGCGGCCAGATCCGCATGGGGGACGTGACCGGCCATGTGAACGTATCCCTGCAGTTGCAGCTTTCTGACTTGGCGTTCGAGAGCGGTCCGCTCCGGCCCCTCGCCGACGATCCAGCAAAGGAAATCGAGACCCTGTGCGCGGAATGTAGCACAGGCTCGGATGAGAAAGCCATAATCCTTGACGCGGTGCAACCGCCCGACGGCGAGCAGACAGAACGGGCGATGGTCGGCCTCACTGGTTGACGAGTCGGTGGGCCCGGGAAGCACACGATCGACGCCGAGGCGCTGAACGACGACCTTCTCCGGTGGTACGGAGGGATAGTTGCGAAGAATGTAGTTCCGATTGAAATCGGAGATGGTTGCGCAGAAGCGGCAAGCCTGCAGCTTGGTGCCGAGGAGATCGGCGCGGTGCAGAAGATCGGAGCCGTGCAAGGTGAAGCTGAAGCCAATCCCAAGCAGACGGGCCGCAACGAGCGCCATCCAGGATGCAAAATATCCGTGGTGAGCGTGGATGTGCTGCACGTTCAACACCGCAAGTTCGTCCGCCAGCGCCGAGCCCATCAGAGTGTGGCCCAGAGCGCGAAGGCGGAGACTGGGCGATGCGCCCGGATCGAGCAGCAGGGGGCGCAACAACTGCCACAGCTTGCGGCGATCCGAGGCCAGCCGGCCGGCAGCCCGCATGAGCGCATGGTCGGAGAGCGGGTGGAAAAATCGCGTCTCCTTCCAATAAGCGCGCTCGGCCAGACTGAGGTCATTGGGCGCGACCCGCTTCCCGCTGCAGCAGACGACTTTGAGGCCGCGGCGGCGAAGCTCGGCGATCTCATCGATGACGTAGGGCTCGACCGACGAAGGGAATTCATTGGCAATATATGCGATCGTGTTCATGCAACCGACTCCTCCGAGGCACAGAGCATTCCGGCAGCCGTGAACAGAAGTCCAATCACGAACTGGTATGCCATGTCAACGAAGAACGCGTTGAACAGGTAGACGCCGAGGAAAACGGGCCAAGCCCTGCGCAGCGCACCGATAGAGCCAGACTCGCCGGGCGGCCCGCGGAGGGAGAGACGGAAGAGATTGAAAAAGAGAATGCCGTAAAGGGCCAGTCCGGGCACACCGAACTCAACCAGAAGAGCGAGGTAGGTATTGTGCACGTAGAAGATGCGAAGGTGATAGCCCTCCATTCGACGGCCCAACTCGGCATACATCCCTCCGGCGGGCCAACCGGTGAACGGTCGCTCCTGAAACATTGACCAGCCCGCGTTATATACGGCCATGCGCGCCTCCACCGGACCGCGCTCTTCGGTACGATTCCACAACGCGTTCTTCAGGGAATGGTCGCTGAAACCAATTGCCAGTCCCGCCAGCAGACCAGCCACTACGAGCACGATGCAGAGCGCCTGCAAACGCCGCTTGATGAACCAGAATCCGAGAACCAGGGTGGAGAGTGCGAAAGAAATCCAGACCGCACGGGTCATGGTGGCCAGTACAGCTAACGGCAACACCAGCCAGAGCAGCCAGACAAACCTGTTCTTCGGTGAGAATACGAACGCAAGAATCCCCAAAAGGTTCAACGAAACCCCATTGGCCACCGCTTGAAGAAATGGGCCGCGCGCGCGCGCCGGATGAAAGCCAAGGCTGTCGTCGAGGATGAAGCGAGGGAAGATGAGCGAGCGGGCGTCGACCAGGAAGGCAATGGCGATGAACATGAGATAAGCGAGCGCAAGAACGGCGAAAATCTCGAAATGCCGCCGTTGCGACACCCCTCGGAAGACGAGCACGGCGATGTGAAATAACGCGAACGGAACGATGAATTTGCTGGCTATGATGCTCCAGACCTGCGGGTCAAAGGGCTCGCGGAGCACTCGCAACACGGCCAGAACCACCAAGCCGAGCATGGGCAGACTGAGTCCGGCAAAGAACGGAATCTTCTGGCGTAGCGCCATCGTACGCAGTGCCACGAAGAAAACGAGGATGCCGAAGGCGATGCGATCCGCGTAATACGAGAAAAGATCCGGCGGCCGAAACAGGAATACCGTCATCGCCGCAACGTAAAGGATAGAAGGATAAGCCAACGCGAGGTGCAGAGGACGAAGCAGCAAACCAACTGCGTGCCAAAGGGGATTGTCGTCACTATCCCAGGTGAGGACGTGGCTGCTCATACCCGAGTCAAACCCCTTCCGGCGCGAACAGAACGCGAGCCGTGCTGAGAAGAATGCGCAGATCGAGGCGCAGACTCCAGTTCTCGATGTAGGTAAGATCGAGGTGCATATTGAGATCAAACGAGGGTGAATGACGGGCCGTAATCTGCCAGAGACCGGTGATGCCGGGCTTCACGTCGAGGCGCCGGTAATGGTGAAGTTCGTAATGGTTGACCTCGTCCACCGGATGAGGGCGAGGGCCGACCATGCTCATCTCGCCGCGCAGCACATTCCACAACTGCGGGAGTTCGTCGAGGCTGTACCGGCGGATGAAGCGTCCGACTCGGGTAATTCTGGGGTCGGCGACGATCTTGAAGATCGGGCCTTCCCTTTGGTTTTGGGTGCGCAGATCATCTTTCAGATGGTCGGCATTGGTAACCATGGAGCGGAATTTATAGCAACGGAAGCGGCGTCCCCGGGCGCCAGTACGTTCCGCAGAATAGATGACAGGCCCGGGCGAATCCAGACGGATAAGTAAGGACACGATCGCCATGACCGGACCGGCCAACACCAGCCCGAAGGCGGCGCCGGCGACATCGAGCAAACGCTTCAGCAATAGGGCGGCGGTGGGCACGAGCTCGCGATGAAGCGTGACGACCGGGATTTCTCCGATGTAATCGAGATCGGCGTCTGGCCAAGGTCCGGGTGGCAGAACGGGAACCGCGCGAATGTCGAGGTGGTTGCGAAACGCGGCCTCCGCTGCCACCCGCGTCTGCGCGCGCTCACCCGGCAGAGCAAGGATCACCTCATCGATGAACTCGGCGCGCGCGAGCCAGTCCAAGTCTGCGATTCGTCCGAGCACGGTTGGAGAGAGAGGTAGATCGTCATCAACGAAACCCTGGACGATCGTTTGGTGGAGTGGATCACTGCGTAGCGCTCGAGCGATCGCACGGGCGACAGGGCCCGCGCCAACAATGAGGATTTTGCGGCATTCTGCGTGGCTCCTCCGTCTGGCCCAGGCACACCGGCGCAATTGCCGATAGAGCAGAAGCGCCGTCAAGCCGCTCACGAAAATCGCGGGGATCGCCCGCAGATGCGTTACATCCCGTGCCCCGAGGAAAAGCAGCGTGATTGCAAACAAAAGCGATCTCGCCAGACCGGAGACCATTCCGGGCGGAAATGGATCGGTGTGGGGCCGGTAGATCCCTTCGCTGAATCCGAAGAGCGTTACCAGAACGGCAAAAATCGGCAGGTCGATTCGGGGCAGGCTCCAAGCCGGAAGTAGAAGTGATTGCAAACTGCAGACAGCGGCGAGGACAATCAAATCAGCTATCACCAAACGATAGAGCCCGACTCGTTCGGCGATTGGATTGGGCAGAAGGAGTTGCGTTAGCCGCCCAGGCTGGACGCGTGTTGCCGACTTTTCGCTGGCCGGGGCGACACTACCCGCCGATTCCGCGGTCGTTCGTTTGTGCCTCGGCGCTGGGATCGCCGAGACCCCGGGAATCATGCGGGCATACTGCGAGGGGGAATCACAGGCTTCGGATCCCCATAGATCGTTCGTGCCCAATTCACCCATAAAGTTCACAAGCTCCGATATAGCCCTTGAGGTACCGGGAATCTGCGATCCGCGAGAATGGTGCCAAGGAGCGGCACGCCGACCTTCCCCAGTCGATCTATGATTTGAGCGGCTACCAGGCGGCGCGTCTTATTGGCAGTGAGCACCAGAACCAGGCCGTCACAGTTGTGGCCAATTCTCGCGGTGATCCAGCAAACCGGCGCACAGCACAGGATGGAGAAATCGAAATCTGCCATCCGTTCGCGCAGCTGTTCCAGGTTTTGATCGGTCACCGGCTGTAGACCGGCTTCCGGCCACCA